>JABXIP010000518.1 GCA_013373005.1 Cytophagia bacterium
CATTCTGCTCTTCTCAGGTTATACTCAGAAGAGGCCAGACTATGCTTCACCATGGAGTCGATAAGTAGTAGTCCGTAATCTCCAAACTGTATTTCGAAGGTTTGGTAGCTGAGGTCTCTGCAATCGAGTCGAATGGCATGACTCTCTTGGGCAAATACCGAGGCGAATTGGTCCATGATGCCGCAAT
This sequence comes from Cytophagia bacterium, assembly GCA_013373005.1. GTDB lineage: Bacteria > Bacteroidota > Bacteroidia > Cytophagales > Cyclobacteriaceae > Roseivirga. Next base: position 188 of record JABXIP010000518.1, read on the forward strand.
TCACACCAACAAATTTATTTTCTGCGGCCTGCGCCATCAAGGCAATCTGCTTGCTGTCAAGACCGAGTTTAAAACACTCGTTCAGTCCATAGAGGGTAGCGCACTCCAAAGCTGCCGAACTGGAAAGTCCTGCTCCAATAGGGATATCTCCTCCAAAAACACAATCGAAACCTTTAACCGGGAGTCCCGCCTTCAAGGCCTGATCAATAACGCCAATAATGTATTTGGCCCAGCCAGTCTCGATTGACTGATAGTTGCTCAGGTTGAATGAAACCTGCTGATTCTGATCTACTGAAATAAGATTGAATTCATCAGAGTTATTGGGGTTCATGAGCACAACTATCTCCTTGTCCACTCCGGCAGGAAGCACAAAGCCCTGATTATAGTCGGTATGTTCACCAATAATGTTAATTCTGCCCGGTGAGCGAAAAACCCTCGGGTTTCCTTGAAAATGACTTTCGAATATATTGATCAGTGATTGAACTTGCATAGTAGAAATTGGCTCGAAGATAGCCAGAATCAGATTTCATAAAAGTAATTGTTTGGCTAAAAGGATTATTGGCAAGAATTATTCTCTCAGTAGTTTCAGTAACACCCCGTTGGTCCAGCCAAAGCCATCCTGAACAGGGTATTCGCCACCACCGCTCAACAATGAAGTGTCCATCACATTGTACTTCTCCATCAGCTTACCTGTGTTCTCAAAAACCTTGATGTTCAAGGCTACCCATCGCTCCTTGATTTTTTGAGCCAAACTTTCCAAGCCATAATTCCGGAGTCCCCAAATAGCCATCCATTGAAGGGGTGCCCAGCCATTAGGTGCATCCCACTGCTGGCCCGATTCAAAGTTGGTGGTGAGTAGGCCGCCATCTTTTAATAATTCAGTTTCCAGCGTTTGAGCAACTTTTTGTGCCTGGAATTCAGTGGCAATGCCAAAAGAAAGGGGGAAAGCAGCTGCAGCACTTATGGTATGCATCTGATGGTCAATTTGGTGGTTATAGTCAAAGTAAAAACCTGCTTCTTCATTCCAGAAATATTTCTGAATAGCAGCTGCTCTATTTTCAGCATAGGTTGAATATTTAGCCGCTGTTTTTACTTCACCTTTCAAGGCGAGGCCTTTGTGCACCATTTTCTCAAGGTGGTAAAGCAGGCAGTTCAAGTCTACCTGAACCAAATCGGTAGTTCTAATGGTACTTAAGTCATTGGGTACTTCACACCAGCGAGAGCTAAAGTCCCAGCCCGATTCACAAGCGGCTCTAATATTCAACAAAGTCCGCTTCCCTGCCTCTCCCTTGGTTTTGATTAACTCTACATCGTCTTGATACATTTCTGCCCTTGGGCTGGTGATGTTGTCGTAGTATCGGTTCAGAATTTCACCACCACTCAATTTGACAGCTCTTTTGTGAGACTTCCATTCTTTGGTGAGTTTTTTCGAGCCTTCCATCCAGAATTCATGCTCTTTTATTAAGGCCGGTAAAAATTCTAATATTACATCGTCTCCTTTTTGTTCAGCCAGCAGGCTTACCATCAAAGAAAAGAAGGGTGGCTGTGATCGACCCAGATAATAGGTTCGGTTTCCATTGGGGATAAAGCCGAAATTTTCAATCATGTAGGCGAAGTTCTTCACCATGCTTTCAATCATGTCCACTTTACCACTTTCTACAAGGCCTAGCATAGTAAAATAGCTATCCCAATAATAGATTTCGTTGAATCGCCCTCCTGGTACCACATATGGAAAGGGTAGTGGAATAAGCGTAGAAAAGAAATCCTGATCTTCTGGTTCTCTGGAAAGTATGGGCCAAAGCTTTTCTATGTGCTCTTCAACCGGTCTTGTGGTGTCGCTGGTATAATTGACTTCTAGCGTTGGAGCCTTATCAAAATGTGTATTGAAGAACCTCTTCAGGTCAAAACCAGGTTGAGTCTTTTCTTTTCTATAAAGCGCTAGAATATGATCTGGAGATTCTAGAGTAACAGAGTCGGAAATCTCCTTGCCGTCATGCCAAAGGCCTGAAGCATGTAAATCGGTAAACAATTCCTGAAAGTCTTTCTCTGAAAAAATAAGCTTACTCATAGTGCCGAAATATCTAAATTGGTTGTGGCAATGCCTTCTTAAATATGGCGAAAAAAATAGTAGTAATAGGTGCTGGTGCTTGGGGTGGCTGGACAGCCTTCCACCTTCAGATGGCTGGTTACGAGGTTACTTTAATAGATCAATATGGGGCTGGAAATGCGCTTTCCGGTAGCGGTGACCTGACGAGAATCATTCGAATGGCCTATGGTGGAGATAAGAACTATTCCGCTTTAACAGCCAGGTCTTTCGAGTTGTGGAGAAAGTACTCCAAAGAATTCAATACTCAGATGATCTATGTTAGGAAGGCATTGTGGATGTTTCGGGGTATTAACCCGGCCTATGCAGAAGAATCGGTTCCGTTGATGTCTGAAATGGGTTTTAAACTAGAGGAATTGCCGGTTGATATATTGAAAGATCAGTATCCTCAGATCAACTTTGAAGATATTTCCAGGGCCTATTTGGAGCATGATTCTGCCTATCTATTGGCTTCTGAATCTTGCCAGCAGGTCTTTCGCCAGTTTCAGCTATGCGGTGGGGCTTTCGTTCAAGAGAAAGTGACTGAATTGGTCAGGAAAGGAAGTGAAGTTTCGGCAGTTCGACTAGCGAATGGAGAGTTGGTAATAGCCGATTGCTTTGTGCTCGCCTGTGGGCCATGGCTCAAGCAGTTGGTACCCGAAGTTTCTGAATTCATCAAAGTATCCAGGCAAGAGGTATACTATTTTAATGTGCCGGAAACATACCACAACCTGCCCATTTGGGTGGAGTTTAGAGAGGGTGAGGAAATGTTTTATGGTATTCCGGATCATTTTAGGCATGGCTTTAAGTTCGCATACGATGAGAGAACATGGTTGCTCGATCCTGATAATGATCACCGCTACATTACTGAAGAGATTTTGGAGAAGATGAAGGGGATTCTCTCGAATCGTTTTCCGCTACTTGCTGATCCTAAGGTGCTACGGCATCATACCTGTGTTTATGAGAATTCTCCGGATGGAGATTTTATTATCGATCGAGTTCCGGAAGCCGGCAATGCTATAATGATGGCGGGTTCTTCTGGTCATGGCTTTAAAATGGGACCAGCTTTGGGTGAACTCATTACTGAACATTTGATGAACTCCCGACCGATTCCAAAGGCGTTTTCCTTCGATAGGTTTAAAAATTCTTTTCAAGTCAAGACTCAATATCAGCTTAAATAGCTCATTTATGGCTCTTTCACAATTTTTCGAAAAAAGTCAGTACTTGCTGTAAGAAATCCAATCCCTCCCGGTACTAATGGGTTGACTGATTAAAATGACAGAATCGCAGCAACAACAAATTTTCGAGCAATGGCTAAGCGAGCACAAGGGGATCTTTTTTAAGGTAATCCGCTCTTACAGTTCAGTGCAGGAAGATCAGGAAGATCTCTTTCAGGAGATAGCCGTGAATGTCTGGAAATCAGTACCAAGCTTCAGGAATAACTGCGCAGTTTCTACCTGGATATACAGAATTGCTCTTAACAGGGCCATCAAGTGGAGTTTGAAAACCAAAAAGCAACAAGAACGAGAAGCCGACCCTGACGCAATCAAGGTGCTTCAACCTGTTGAAGAAAAGCCGGATGAAAGATTGCTCTGGCTTTATAAACAGATCCATCAGCTTGACGAGGTAGATCGATCACTTTGTTTGCTTTTACTCGATGGTTTTAGCTACAAAGAAATGGCTTCTATTGTGGGTATTTCTGAAAACTACGTGGGAGTGAAGATTAACAGGATTAAGAAACATCTCACCGAACAATCTAAAATGATGTAGAACAATGGAATTCGATGAAATGAAAAAGATATGGGATGCGCAAAGCAATAAAACAATGTACGCCATTGATGAAGAGGCGTTACGTAAAAGGGTTATCGGAAAGAAAATGAAGGCCGCCAGATGGGTGAACAAAATGGAAAAAGTATTGATGACTAGTCTGCTCTTTGCCAGTGCCCTTATTTGGTCGGCTGTTATATATAAGTCTAGATACGAAATGCCCCAGTTGGTATTGGGTAGTCTGATGCTGCTAGGAGCTCTTGCCATTTTTATAGGGCGAAGAAGAAGGTTGAGCTGGCAGAATTCATTTGAGAATTCCATGCTTGGCGATATTGACCAAGCTATTGCCAACGCAAGTTATCAGGTGAAACTTTCACAGTCTGGCAAATGGGCCTATATAGTCATAGCCATATTTGCGGTACTCAGTGTGTTTAACGATGCCAGCGAATGGTGGAAAGGAGCGCTGGTACTGGCCTTCTTTATTGTAGGTTACTTCGCTGCCAGGTGGGAGCATAAAACTTTCTATGTTTCTCAAAAGCGAGGTCTGGAGTCGATGCGCCAGAAGCTGATTCAGATGCA
>JABXIP010000281.1 GCA_013373005.1 Cytophagia bacterium
AAGTACATTACTGTGCCCAATAAAATAACGAGCATAAGCACCGTGCCCATAAAAACGGTGATTTTATGTCTGCTGGCTTTGAGTGCCCGAGCCAACTGTTCTCCTTCTCCTACAAAGCGGCCTAGCTTAAGTATTCGGAAAACCCTAAGGAGCCTGAGAGCCCTAATAATCAAAAGATATTGAGAACCAACAAAGATGAGACTGAGGTATGTAGGCAGAACAGAAAGAAGATCTATTAAGCCGTAGAAGCTGAATATGTACTTCTTTTTAGACTCGGTTACAAAAATTCTTGTGAGATATTCCAGGCTAAAGAGAACAGTGAAAAACCACTCTGAATATTTAAAGACCTGACCATAGTTTTTGCTGATGCTCGGAACACTCTCCAGCATAACGGCTAAAACGCTGATGAGGATGGCAATCAACAGAACAACATCGAAAGCTTTGCCTGCAGGGGTGTCTGTTCCGAAGATGATGATATATAGTCTCTTGCGGAAACTCATTCTTCTTTCTTCATTCTAAACCAAGGAGCCTGATAATCTTCCGGTAAATATTGCTGAGGAATGGCAGACTGATTGCCATCTCTATGAGCTCCATAGTGCGGAGACATTATTTCTACACCTGCCTCATTGAATTTGTCCTGAATGTTTTTGTGTAGCTCAGAATAGATTGCGGCCATTTTCTGAATTTCGCGGGTTCTGGCATTCAGCTGATAACTCACATAGAAATCGTCAAGGCTGGTTTGCAAAACAAAAGGATGAGGCTTCTTTTTTACAAACTCTGTAGCCAGAGCCGCATCTACCAATAGCTCATGCACTTGCCTCCATGGAACATCATACCCAATAGTTACTGTAGTGTGAAGAATTAGCCCTTCTTCTTCATTAGCAGTGGTATAATTGATGGTATGGCTACTGATCATCTGAGAATTCGGAATAGTGATGATCTCATTTTTGATGGTCTTAATTTTGGTATTGAGCAGCGCTTTCTCCTTCACATCACCGATTACTTCTCCGATTTTTACACGATCACCGATTTTAAACGACCTCATATACGTGATTACTAATCCGGCAATGATATTAGAGAATGCTCCTGCACCTCCCAAGGCAACAAGCAGACCAAAGAAGGTAGAAACACCTTGAAATATTTTTGAATCAGACATGGGTAACAAAGGCCATATTCCGACAAAGCCAAGCGCTATAAATATCCCCTTGACTATGTTGAAAGTAGGTTTGGCCCATTCAGGATAAAAACCATTGATGATCAAGCGTCCCGATGCTACTTCATTACTGAAGAACTTTAGAAGTTTGATTACATACTTGAGTACAAAAACAATGACCGCGATGAACAGCAGGTTCGGAATAAAGTCTACAACCTTTTGCCCGATACTTAGCAATGGATCTATCACATAACCAATCAATGTGTTGGCGATTCCTTGAGTCCAGGGAAATAGTGCAAAAAGAGCTGGTAGGAGTAGATAAACAATGAAGAGTAAAAGGGCATACTTTAAAACGGAAAGCAGATAACCCGCCAGAGTAATCTGTTTCTCCTCAGTTAATAGTTCGTACTGTTTTATACTAAAACCAGTAAATAGCTTTCCTTTCTGTCCCCTAAGTTTAAAACTCAGTAATCTGAAAAGGCGGTTATAATATTTAAGACCGAAAATAAAGGCAGCAATAATAAGGATGGCCACCCCAATGTTTACAAATAGCAGATTGCTGAAAACAGGCTCCTTTTGAGAGAGTTCTTTCTCTAATAAATCGTAATAATATTCTGTTGCACCTTTAAGACTAAGACCTAGCGCTTTAGCGTCCGCTTGGTTAACAGTCATTAGAATCTTATCGCGAATAATGATGTCATTGACATCATTATTATAGCTAGTCGATAGTGGGGTCAAATCCAACTGTACTTCCCCCAAATCACTGAGTCTTTTCTTCAGTTGAGTTACCCGCTGTTTTAAGGAGTATGGGCCAATACCGTTGAAAAGAAAAATAGTGGAGTCGGGATCTACCGGAACACCTCCCTTTTCAACCATTGGATGGATTTGCTTCTCAACGACAATAGTATCTGGAGCAATAGTAGCCTGTGTAGACTGCCAAAATATGGCTATGGCAAACAGTAGTGTCTTCATTCAATTTCAATATAATGCTTTTGGCAAAAGTACATGCCTTTAAAACCCGGCTATAAGAGAATAGTTATGTCCGTGTTAGACGTAATGCCCTTAAAAAGTCACAGAAAATTTCCGTATAAAAAAACCCTGACGGATAACCGTCAGGGCCAATAAACACACACAATATTCCCGCTAGCGCGAGAATTTCTTTAATGTTATAAACTCATCATTTCTTTAAAACGAGCGGCTTGTCTGCGGCTTACTTCCACTTTATCGCCACCTCTTAAAACTACCATCAATCCACCATTGAACCAAGATTCAATGCTTTCTACCCAGGTAAGGTTGATAATGTGCTTACGGCTGGCGCGGAAAAAAGATCTATCGTCTAGCTTTTCATCCAAAGCATTCAAAGACTTATGAATCATTGGCTTAAAGTTGTCGAAGTAAATTTTGATGTAGTTACCATCTGATTCGAACAAGCGAATATTTTCCAACTTCACAAACCAGCACTTGTCGCCATCTTTTACAAAAACCCTGTCGTTTGGACCTAGTTTCTGAGGCTCAGCTTCGCTGGCTTTAACTTCTTGCTTAGCGTTTCTGTTAATCAGTTTACTAACCGTTTCTTTCAATCTGTCTGGCTCAATCGGCTTCAACAAATAATCCATTGCATTGTAATCGAATGCCTTTAGGGCATATTCGTCATAGGCAGTGGTAAATACTACATCGGGAACGGAATCAAGTGATTCCAATAGTTCAAACCCTGTTTTTCCAGGCATTTGAATATCCAGAAAAAGAAGATCTGGTTTAAGGCTATTTATTTTCTCCTCAGCATCCTCGGCATTCACAGCTTCGCCAACAATTTCAATCTCCTGAAACTCCTGTAACAGGTTAGTCAGCTCTTTTCGAGCCAATCTTTCATCATCTACTATTAGTGCTCTCATAGAATTATCAATTATATGCGCTGAGGTATTTTTACTTCAGTCACAACAAACTTATCATTTTCATTATAAATATTAAACGTGGCGGTATCTCCGTAGATCAATTTCAGCCTCTCTCGTGTGTTTATAAGGCCTACACCAGTTCTACCTCCTCCGGCTTTTTTCTTAACCCCTGACAGCTGCCCACTGTTTCTAATCTTAATAGTGAGCATAGAATCTACCACATTAGATTGAATTTCAATCAGACCGCCTTCCATTAGGTTCGAAACGCCATGTTTAATGGCATTTTCAACCAATGTCTGAATCATCATTGGCGGAATATCGAAATGATCTGAACGAGGATCTATTTTGTATTTGACCTTTAACCTTTCTTCGAATCTAATACTTTCCAGCGCCAGATAATCTTTTACCGTATTTAGCTCATTTCTAAAGTTAACAACTCTCTTCTTATCAGTAATGAGTGAGTTTCTCAAAATGTTGGAAAGTTGGGTAATGGCAATTTTAGCTTTCGTTGGTTCTTCGTCTACCAAAGCCCGCATGCTATTGAGTGCATTAAAAATGAAATGTGGGTTGAGCTGAGCCTTCAACTGATTAAGGTGCATTTCATTCATGGCTGCCTCATATTTGAGTGAGCGGTTGTTACTTTCCAGGTAATGGTACAGGAAGTATACGGTTGACCAGAGTAGAAAGAGAACAACGGAAGTGGCGAATAGCAGAGGAATCTCAGTCTGTAAACTGGGGTCGCTAGGCGTTCTGGTACCAAACAAAAAGTATAGACCGAAAGTAATGAGGTTTCCAATAACAGAAGCCAGAATAATTACACCCAGAATTCTTGGTATAACGCGAGAAATGTTGATCTGAACCCAGCCTCTTTTAATGATGATCTCACGGATAAGGTAGTGTGATAGGAGAAAGAAGAAAAGACTATGTATGGTCAGCTCAATTCGCTGGTTTCTAACCACTCTTTCACCCAGCCCTTGAGGGTCGAAACCCTGAGAAATAAAATTGGATAAGAAGTACAATCCCCACCCTGCCAACTGTAGTATCCAATAAAGCCGTCTCTTTCTCATTTTCGAAATCGAAAAATAAGCAAACTTAGTCTTTCAAGTGAAAGCAATAATACAAGAGGTAAACAACTAATATGGCTGGAAATCAGAGCGTATCACCTGACTTGTAGTGCTTGTTTCTTACAAAAGTCCTAATGATCAAGCGAGTACCTCTGTCATAAGTCATATAGTTCCAGAGCCAGTTAGTAAGAATTACCAATCTGTTTCGGAAACCTACAATAGACATCAGGTGAACGAACATCCAAACCAACCAGGCGAAGAACCCTCCGAAATGGAATTTGGGAAGATCTACTACAGCCTTGTTTCTTCCCACAGTAGCCATGGAGCCTTTATCTTTATACTTGAATGACTTCCAGGCCTTGGCGTCTTTCTTCCCTAAATTCCTGGCCACATTTGTGGCTTGCTGTATGGCTACCGGAGCTACCATAGGATGACCTTTAGGAAATTCTTCAGAATACATACCGGCAATATCGCCCACGGCAAAAATATCCTGGGTGCCATTCACCCTATTATACTCATCTACCACAATACGCCCTCCTTTCAGGCTTTCTTTCGGCAAACCATCCACTATATTTCCTGTAACACCGGCTGCCCAAATCACTGTTTTAGAACGAATAGTTGTGCCATCGCTCAATACTACATCTTTGCCATCGTAAGATTTTAGCATAGTATTGAGCCGAACATTAACATCGAATGCTTCCAGATATTTGGTCGCCTTTTTACTCGACTTTTCAGACATTCCGGCCAGCAGTCGCGGACCTGCATCTATAAGGTGGAGGTTCATGATGTCGAAATCGATATCCGGGTAATCTTTGGGCAGCACGTGCTTTTTGAGTTCGCCCAGAGCTCCAGCTACTTCAACACCCGTTGGGCCACCACCCACAATGACGAAGTTGGTTAAGCGGTCTTTCTCTTCCTCTTCGTTTGAAAGCACCGTCTGTTCAAAGTTTTGAAGCAAATGACTTCTTAAATCCAGTGCTTGAGGCACCTGTTTCATAGGGAAGGTTTTCTCAAACATTTCCTGATCTCCGAAGTAATTGGTTTTTGAACCATTGGCTATGACCAGTAGATCATACTTAAGATCTCCGATGAGTGTTTTCACATGTTTCTTTTCAGGGTCAATACCGGTAACCCTGGCCATTCTGAAATAGAAGTCTTTATGTTTTTCGAAGAGCTGCCTCAAAGCTCCGGCAATAGAATCAGGCTCTAGTCCGGCTGTGGCCACCTGGTAAAGCAGGGGCTGAAACGTGTGATAATTATGCCTGTCTAACAGTACGATTTGAAAGTTGGAATTTTTCAGAGACTTCACGAGCTGTATTCCGGCAAAACCGCCTCCAATGATTACAATTCGTGGTTTTTTTGATGTTGGAATCTCCAGATGGAGATGGTCGAAAGGGGACATATATGTCGTTTCCTACTTCAACAACAGCTTATTTTTTTAGGTTCTTAGAAAAGGCAAAATTTCGGGAACACGCGGAGGGCAAAAAATGTTAAAAGAGTAATTATCAATACTTAGATTATAATAGCCAAAAAACCTGGCCGTTATAAAGTCAGAAAAAGGCAATTAAAATCGATGATTGAAGTCAGGCAAACGAGCCTGGCGATGAGGTGTTAGATTAAAGTGTTGATTTTAATGTTTTGGTTGAAGATGGTGCTGTTCGCGAATGCGGCAGCACTATTTTTTTGGTCATACTTTATTCAAGGTCTCACTCCAAGTGAGGCCTTGAATGGAAAGATTCTTCGGCAAGCTCAGAATGAAAAAGGAGATGCTCCCAGCCAAAATCGATGTCCTCACCAATTCAACCAGTAATAAGCTTGGCAAGGACATTAAGACTAGCGGCTACTTCCCTTTGACGAACTTCTGCCATTCCATGCACACTTGCTAGTTTTGATACTTCGTTCATTCAACGGTTCGTCAAAGTTTACTGGGGAATTCTGCTGAACTTTGACAAACTGAAACCACCAATTGTTGTTAAAGCTTGAGACTTGATGTACTTCCGAAATGGAAGTTTGTCAAAGGGGCTCTCAAGTTATGCCTTTGCTAACTTGGCGCCCTCTGCGATGAACTTCACTCCGAGCTCTTCCTTCAAAAACTTAGCAGTATAACTTTTCTTACTTTTCGCCACTTCTTCAGGAGTTCCTTGTGCAATGATTTCTCCTCCCTTGTCGCCACCTTCAGGCCCAAGGTCAATGATATGGTCGGCTACCTTGATCACGTCTAGATTATGCTCGATAATCAAAACAGAGTTGCCCTTATCAACCAAGCGATTGAGCACATCTAGCAAGTGCTGGATATCCTGGAAGTGTAGCCCGGTAGTTGGTTCATCCAGAATGTATAAAGTTTTGCCTGTGTCTTTTTTAGAAAGTTCTGTGGCTAATTTCACCCGTTGTGCTTCTCCACCAGATAAGGTAGTTGCGTGCTGGCCCAAAGAGATATAGCCCAAACCAACATCGTTGAGAGTTTGAATCTTTCTCAGAATCTTGGGCTGATTTTCGAAGAACTCGACTGCCTGTTCAACGGTCATGTCTAGCACATCGGAGATAGACTTCCCTTTAAACCGAACTTCCAGTGTTTCGCGGTTGTAGCGCTTGCCCTTACAAGTTTCGCAAGGCACGTGAACGTTTGGCAGGAAGTCCATTTCAATGAGCTTCATTCCAGCTCCTTCACAGGTTTCGCAACGCCCGCCTTTTACATTGAACGAGAATCGCCCCGCTTTGTAGCCTCTGATTTTCGCTTCAGGCAGCTCAGTAAACAGGGTTCGAATATCTGAGAAAACCCCAGTATAAGTAGCAGGATTCGACCTTGGTGTTCGACCAATTGGCGACTGATCTACCTCAATTACTTTATCAATCTCCTTTAATCCATTGATGTCCTTATATGACAGAGGAGCCTTTCTCGATCTAAAGAAATGATGATTCAGAATAGGGAAAAGTGTGTCGTGGATCAAAGTTGATTTTCCACTTCCAGAAACTCCCGTAATGCAGACCATTTTACCCAAAGGGATTTTCAGGTCGACATTTTTGAGGTTATTTCCACTGGCTCCTTTTAAAACCAATTGCTCACCGGAACCTTTCCTTCTTTCCTTCGGAATTTCAATTTGCTTCTCACCCTTCAGGTATTGGGCGGTTGTACCTCCTTCTTTCAGGAATGCTTGCGGTTCATTGGCTGCTACAATCTGCCCTCCATGTCTTCCGGCTCCCGGACCAATATCTACAATGAAGTCTGAAGCCAGCATCATGTCCTTGTCGTGTTCCACAACAATAATGGTGTTGCCGATATCACGAAGGTTTTTAAGCGCATTGATCAGCTTGACATTGTCTCGTTGATGAAGACCAATGCTCGGTTCATCCATGATATAAAGTACACCAACCAGCTGAGTACCGATCTGTGTGGCCAAGCGAATTCTTTGTGCTTCTCCACCAGAAAGTGTTCTGAGTGGGCGATTGAGGGTAAGATAATCAAGTCCGACATCCAGCAGGAAGCCAATTCTCTTTCTAATTTCCTTCAGTACTTCCGGAGCTATCTGATTCTGTTTGTCAGTCAACCGATCTTCCAGCCCAACGAACCATTTGGAAAGGCTTTCAATATCCATTTCTGCCAATTGAGAAATGTTGGTGTCGGCAATGAGGAAGTGTAGCGATTCCTTCTTCAGTCTGGCTCCTTCACAGTCAGGACAAGTTTTCACGGTCATGAAGTCGGAAATCCACTGACGTGTTTTCTCAGTTCCTTCTTCCATCTGCTTCTCCAGAAACTTGATAATTCCTTCGAATTTCGTGTTCCATTGAGTACCCGGATATTTCTTAGAGCTTACTGCAACAGGTACATCATCACCATAGAGTAAAACATCTAAAACACCTTCTGGCAGGTCTTTAATAGGTGTTGTAAGATT
>JABXIP010000046.1 GCA_013373005.1 Cytophagia bacterium
ATGGCCGTCTGCCTCATCATTATCCTGATGATCAACGATCAGCTCAGCTACGATCGCTTTCAGGCCAATAAAGAGAACATTTATCGCTTTGTCCATGGTCGAGATGTTGGAGCAACCCTGCCCATGGCAACCATTCCCCAGCCCTTAGCTCCTACCATTAAAGATAAATTTGCCGGTTTCGGGGAGATGGTCAATTTTCACCGATTTAGCGGAGATGTGATTCAAAATGGCAAATCCATTGAGCTCATTGGCTACTATACCAATGCCAATGTTTTCGAGCTTTTCACTTACCCTCTTAAATGGGGAAATGAGGCCACTGCTTTGGTAGAGCCCAATTCCGTAGTGCTTAGAGCCGATATAGCTGAAAAGTACTTCCCGGGAGAAAACCCGATCGGAAAGCAAATGAAAGTAGGAAACCTTGGCACTTACCAGGTAACTGGTGTGCTGGAAGAGTTTCCGGGTAAAACACATATTCGTTTCGATGCTTTCGCATCAACCAGCAGCTTGCCCGCTTTAGAGGAAAGAGGCTTTCATTTTAGAGGAGTAAATGATTGGGAAAACGGCAGCGGCACCTGGACCTATTTCAGCCTGAGAGAAGGCTACTCTCCTGAGCAATTAAAGCCCATTTTGGATGAAATAGAAGAAGAGTTCTATGATGATAACAGCAAGTTCAGGGCTAGTTTTGATATTCAAGAACTAACCAAAATCACTCCTGGCCCATTGTATGGAAACCAAATTGGCGATGGCATGCCTATGTTCTTTGTGCTTGGTTTGGCCATACTGGCGGGCTTAATCATAGTCTGTGCTGCTTTTAACTATACCAACCTTTCTGCCGCTAGAGCACTCACTCGTACTAAAGAAGTGGGCGTGAGAAAAGTAATGGGCGCTAAGAGAGGCCAGCTGACATTTCAGTTTGTAGTAGAATCAGTTATTCTCAGCCTGGTTTCGCTGGTATTGGCCGTCATCTTCCTGCAGTTCTTAATTCCGGCCTTTGAGGGATTACAGATGAGTACATTGCTCAATTGGGATCTTGACCTCACCATTAAATCTTACCTGCAATTCCTTGCCTTTGCCATATTGGTGGGCCTCTTTACAGGCATTTTTCCTAGCCTCTACCTCTCCTCCTTCCAGGCTATTAATGCCATGAAGGGAGTCGTTGCCAAGAAAAGATTATCGGGTTGGGCTTTGAGAAAAGTGCTCATCGTTTCTCAGTTTGTTATTTCGATTGTACTGATTGTTTCTTCACTGCTGGTCTACAAACAGATCAGATACATTGTAGACAAGGACTATGGCTACACTAAGGAGAACATCATCAATATTGAATTACAGGGCCAGGATTATGCAAGACTGAAAACAGAGCTTGAGAAATTGCCTTTTGTTGAAGGTATTACTGCTTCCAACATCATCCCCAATACAGGTATTTCTAACTCTACTCCTTATTGGATCGAAAATCCGAATGAGATGACCAGCATGAATTACTTTGCGGTAGACGAAAACTATCTAGATATCCTTCATTTGCAATTGGTAGCGGGGGAAAACTTTAAACCCAATGCCAAAAGTTTGAATGAGTCTTCTCTCTTGATTAATGAAAGTGCTCTCGCACCATTGGGTTTTAGCAATGCTTTGGATGCTCTCAATCAACAGGTTTATCTGGAAGGTGATTCTTTGGCTCGCAACATCATTGGCGTGGTTAAAGACTATAACTATCAGTTCATATTTGAAGGCATTAAACCACTGATGTTTAGGTATGAGCAGGAGTACTATGAATTTGCTCAGGTAAAGATTCTGGGCTATGATATTACCGATGAAATGGCTCAGATTGATGCCGTTTGGGATGAATTCGATCCTAACCATGAATTAGTAGCCAAGACCTTCCAGGGTCAACAGGATGAGTTCAATGCTTTCTTCTATGACATATTGTATATCATTGGTTTGATAGCTGTTTTGAGCATCAGTATAGCTGCCATGGGACTGTTGGGCATTTCAGCATTTGCCATTCAAGCCAGGTTGAAAGAGGTAAGTATTAGAAAAGTACTCGGAGCGAACATCAAGTCTCTGATTTTTATGCTTTCAAGAAGCTTCATCATTATGCTGGTGATTGCACTTATTCTGGGCTTTTCTATCGCCTACCTAGGCAATAGTGCCTGGCTGAATATGTTCGCTTATCGCACCAGCTTTGGCTTTGATATCTTCTTCTTTACTGCCTTCGGATTGATTGGGGTGGCCGTTTTAACCATCGGCTGGCAGGCCATGAGAGCCACTAACTCTAACCCTGCAGCTACATTGAGGGATGATTAAGGGTGGATTTTAGATACCAGATTTCAGATATCAGATGTCAGATTTTAGACTTCCAGAATCTTTGTACCACTTTCCTTTTCATTCTGAGCGTAGCCGAAGAATCGGCCGATCTTTCGACTTCGCTCAAGATAGAAACAGAGGGGTACTGAAAAGCCCAAAACCAAAAGAGGCTGTCATTTCTGACAGCCTCTCAATATCACTCAGCTAACCACTCCAATGCCGCATCTTTGTCACTGAACAGGCGCAAATCTTTATGCCCCGCACTTAAACAATGATTCTCCCACAGCTTGTAGTCATTCACATCATTCTTCACTACCATAGCCCTCCTGAAAGTACAAGCTAATCCTAACTGAGCAAGCTCTTTAGAGAGGTCGCGCATGTCTCGTTCGTCTACCTTAAGGTTTGCCTCACGCAAATCAGTAATCACTCTGTTCAACCCTTTCTGATCTGCAACCTTCCCTACTTCCTGAAAATACCTCTTGGCGACTTCCTTAGTAATATCTCCTTCAATTCTTCCGGAGATTAAATTCAACCTATCAACTACTTCAACCAACATCTTCTAACCCTCTCTTCTAAAGCGGGTGCAAAGGTAGGAAATTTTTGAGCAGAATCAAATCTTACCCTCAGAATATCAGGTAGTTACAGATAATTCTGCACTTAGAGTTTAAGCAAAAAATATTCAGCAACTGAAGCCATCGACAGAGATATAATCAATGGCAAATCACCGCATCAATAAAATTAGTTAGAGGTTTAGCTCACACGACACATCATACAACGAACACTTCCTCCTCCATACTTCTCAATGGTAGGAATTGAAACCGTTTGTATAGCCGAATATTTAGTGAGCGACTGAATCTGGTGTTCACTCAGACTATCAAAGGCAGTTTGAGACATCACCAGAATAGACTTACCTTCTGAATCAAGTACTTCGAGCATATTTCCTGCAAAAGCATACATCTGGTCCATGGTAATCTCTACCACCTCATGGCCTGTTTCTTCTAAGGTTCTAATCACATCATATCTTTGGTCTGGTTTGATTGACTCTGCACAGATAACAGCGTATTTGCTCGCCAGACACATCACCACATTGGTATGATAAACCGCCAACCCCTCTTTGTTGAATGATTCAAAGAGCACCGGTTCGTAGCCGTTAATTTCGCAGAGCTTATCCAACACATCTCTATCGGTTCTGGATGAAAGACAGGCATAGGCAAGATCGTGTTCATAATCAATCACCACACTTCCGGTGCTTTCCAGAAACTTATTATCCTCCTCGTATTTTGATATATCGATCACTTCATTGACGGGCACTCCCTCATCTACCAACTGATCAAGTAGGTCGATTCGCCTCTCCCATCTGCGGTTTTCCGCCAGCATTGGGTAAAGAATTACACGTCCATTGTGGAAGGAAACCCAGTTATTAGGAAAAACAGCATTGGGCTTTTTCGGTTCATCTGTATCATCAATAACAACAACCTCTACCCCCTTTGTTCTGAGTGTATTGACAGCACTATTGAACTCATCAATAGCCGCTTGCTGGATATTATGCTTTTGGTCAGCACCTTCAGTCTGTTGAAAAGAATTGGTTTTAGCGGTTAATGGATCGTAGCCAAAATGGGCCGGACGAACCATCATAATCTTAGCAGCAGCCTGCCTCATACATTTCTATTTTAAAAAGCGTTTACTTAACCCAAAGCCTAGTAAAAGATTGGCAGATCCATTAGACAACCCTGTGCCTCCATACACATCTAGTTGCAAACTGGAATTCAACAAATAAGTCAATCCGGCATCCATCGAATGACTACTGGTACCAATTTCAGGGAATGAACCGTAGGCTTCTACAAATATCCCGACCTTATTATCCAAGCTATGGCCAAGCACCAAGGTATAGAAAGGGGTCACAAAATCGAAGCCATTGGACATACTTAGTCCGAGGTTGGAAGAAATAGAGAGTTCTTGGCCTAAACTTCCATCAAAAGCAAAACGAATATCAGATTGTAATCCATTGCCAGTTTCCTCAAAAACGCCTCCTCCAAAAGAGGCAATCAGGCCTATGTCCGGTAAATTGGGGTTATTCTGAACCAAATTGAACTTGGCTCCAATCATGGTTGGTACAAAAGTGAGCGAGTTGGAAAAAGCTGTACTTCCATCAGACACCAGCCTATCAGTGTACATTTCCTGATAGAATCTCAGCTCTATTCGATCTGAAATTCCGTACCTCAACAAGGTATTGTTAATTGAAAAATACTGGTACTTATCCGTACCCCCAATTAGGTTGGAAGAAGAATATTCCAGCATATAGAAACCGGTTTCAAACTGGAAAGCACCCATGGGTACTGCGGCAGAAGATGTGGTTTGTGTGGGTCTATCGGTATAAATATTGTCCTGAGCATTCAATTGCGACACAAGCGCTGAGCTGAGCAACAAGACAAATACTAAACAAAGTAATTTCCTCATAAGCGACTAAGGTATTAAATGGCTAATTACAAGAAAAGAGATATGCGAGAGTAATTGTTCTGAAAAGGGTTTAGTATTTGGCCGCCAAAGCCAGCTGATCGAGTATCATAACCATGCTTTTCTTGTTGAGAAAACCGCCATGCTGAAAAGTAATATCTCCGCTGGGTTGAATGACCACAAGTGTTGGATACGATACTTCCCCATCAACCGAGGCAATAGTCTCAGCCAGCTCATGAACGCCTGTATCGAGCCCTGTTGGTCTAAAATTGTATTCCTCCCCCCGAAAAGTGATTATCTCCTGACTTTCACCATTGAATTGAATAAACCAGTAATCATCATTGATCTTCTCTCCCACTGACTGATCTGAGAAAACCTTCCTTTCCATGGTTTTGCAGTATTTGCACCAGTCGGCCGTTAAAAACACCATCACGTCTCTGGCCTCAACTTTCTGAAGGCTATCGAGCTGATCGAAACGCCAGTTTTTCACCTGAGCACAACTTAGCTGCGCGGTTAGTACAATGAGCGATATCGTAAGTAGCCACTTCATCAATCAATACTAAATCTTATACCGAAGAAACCTCTAATACCCTGATTGGGCGCATAAACATAAGTTGGGTCGAAAGTCAGTGCATAAGGATTATCAGCTGTAGCCATCACCCGTCCCTGGTTATCGTAACTCACATTCTTGTCAAATGGATCGTTCGATCTTGCAATGAGGAAAGGCACTTCCTTATCAGGTGTCCAGTCGAACAGGTTCTTGACTCCACCATAGATTTCAAAGCCTCCTCCATTATAAGTCAGCTGAATGTTCTGAATACTCCACCACGGTGAGAATTCATCTCTGGGATCCAAATCGCCCAGCAACGGAAGCTGCATTGGACTGTAAAGCTTGCCTGTATAGTCAATAGTCAGAGGAAATCCACTGAAGGTGTGAGACACCGTCCAGGTAGCAGAAAACCGCTCTGTAAGTAATTGACGCTGCTTTTCACCATCTTCGTTGGTATAAACATCCTGCCAGGTAAAGCCTCCAAGAATTTTGAAACCATTATTGAAATCTATGTCCAGATTGGTACTAAATCCATTGGTAACAGCATATCCGTCAATGTTATCATAAACAATCATATCCTGATCGGCCTCATAGTCAGGTAATATTTGATTCGTAAAATAGGTGTAAAACATAGAGGCATCGAGCCCAACGTATATTCCTGACCCGCTATACCAATTGGCCAAATAGTTCAGATTGAAGTTATAGCTCTTTTCCGGCTTCAATTCGTTAACTACTACCACATCTCTAGCTCCTGTTAAAGCAGCATGATCTTCTGTGAAGAGATTCACCACCCTAAACCCTGTACCGGCATTGAACCTCAATGACTGATCTGGACTCAAAGCCCATTTATAGCCTATTCTTGGGGTAAGTATATTTCCATGACGACTGTTATGATCATATCTCAAACCCATCAAAAGCTTGTTTCTATTCTGAAAAGTAACCTCATCTTGAATGAATACTCCCGGCAAATTCACCTGATCAGGGGCATTGCTTGTTAAAACAGAATTACTCGATTCAGTAGCAGGTGTATTATCGTCATAGTAGGTATAGCGATAAGCTGCACCCATCAACAGGTCATGACTACCATATTGTTTGTCCCAGGTGAGCTGAGTAAAGCTGATGCGTTGATCGGCATTAAACACGGTCTCCCCATATCTGCTATCCTGATTGTGTGAGTTTAAGGAGAATGAAAGCATTAACTTTTCAGATGTCGGCAACTGATATTGACCCAGCAACTCCCACCTGTTTGTGTAGATGCTTTCGCCATATACCTCATCGCCTCCTCGGAAAGACCCATTCCATTCGGTTTCCCCTCCCCATCTGTTTTCGTAATAGTACCTGCCAGCCAAGGTGAACAGCTTGTTATCTCTTCGGTCGAAGTTCCATTTTTGAAAAACCGATATTCTATCCTGAAGTGTCAGGTCAGTGAAATTGTCATTGTTCTTGTCAATCACGTTATCGAACAAGTAATAATTCACGCCAGTCAATGAAGTGGCTTTTGAACCCACATTCAACTTGAGACCTAAATCCAAATTATATTCCTGCCAGCTTGTACCGAAAGCATCGAAAGCGAGTAAAGGTGCATTACCCGGTTTCTTGGTGATGATGTTCACCAGACCGCCCACCGCTTCGCTTCCGTAGAGCGATGAAGCCGGACCCTTGACAATCTCAATTCGCTCTACCAAAGAGTTGGGAATTCCTGACAATCCATACACCGTTGAGAGCCCACTAACGATGGGCATTCCGTCAATCAAAACAAAAGTATATGGACCCTCCAATCCATTGATATGAATATCTCCTGTATTACAAATATTACAGTTGATTTGGGGCCTAACTCCGTTCACACTTTGGAGTGCTTCGTAGATATTCGGAGTTGGATTTTTCCTGAAAAACTTCGGACTATAAACCTCCACCGGAACGGGGCTTTCCATGCGGGTAATTTCCTTCATAGTCCCGGTAACTACCACCTCATCCAGCGACTGCAAATCTTCTTTCAGCTCTATGTTCAACACCAAAGATTGACCATTAGAAAGTGTTACTTTTTGCGACTGTGGAATGAACCCAACAAAGGAAAATTTAATAGAATGATCTCCTGGTAAAAGACGATTAAAACTGAACCTACCAAGACTGTCTGTGACGGTTCCATGCTTACCATCATCAACTATTACATTGACAAACCCCAGAGGAATACCATCAGCTTTGACTGTTCCTCGAATAGATGCAGACTGCGCCCAAACCAATGGTGAAGAAACCATCAGGATAAGTAGAAAAAGAAACCTTCTAGTCTTAAGAAACAGCATAAACCAACTCAAATGATAAGTCAAATTTAAACTATCAATTCGAATTGATGTAATTTATTTTTAGATTAATTTATATTCTATTTTTAGATATATCTAATTTAGACATCTTAAGAATCTATTAATCTGATATTTACACTACTATTATTTATGTCTCGATTTAAGAATTGAAACCACATCAGAAAGCGTGAATCCCTTAGCCTCTAACAGCAACATGTAGTGAAAAAGTAGGTCTGCAGACTCATTTAGGAATAGGTTATCATCGTTATCTTTAGCTTCAATTACCACCTCAACAGCTTCTTCGCCTACCTTCTGTGCCACTTTGTTAATCCCCTTCGAAAAGAGCTTAGCCACGTAAGATTCCTCTGGAGACTTTTGCCTTCTCTCTTTGATTATATCGGTCAGGTAGTTGAGAAACTCCATGTCATTTTTATTCTCTTCATCCCAGCAAGTATCTGCTCCCGTATGGCAAGTAGGACCCTGAGGATTTACCTTAACCAATAGGGCGTCCTGATCACAGTCCAAAGAAACAGAAACCAGATTCAGGTAGTTACCTGAGCTCTCTCCTTTCGTCCACAAACGTTGCTTTGACCGACTGTAAAAAGTAACCTTACCAGAGTCTACAGTTTGCTGCAAAGCGGCCTCATTCATGTACCCCAACATTAGCACTTTTCCGGTCTGAGCATCTTGTACTATTGCCGGAACCAAGCCGTCCTGTTTATTGAAATCAACCTCTGTTATAGCCTCAATTTTTCTCATAATTCTATCCTCACCGGGATGTTATTTTCTCTTAAATAATTCTTTAAATCAGGTACTGCAATTTCCTTAAAATGGAAGATACTTGCAGCCAGTGCAGCATCTGCTTTTCCACTGGTAAATGTGTCGACAAAATGTTCCATTTGACCTGCCCCACCGGAGGCAATCACAGGAATGGAAAGCATCTCTGAAATCTCTGCCGTAAGCTCATTTGCAAAGCCAGCCTTGGTACCATCATGGTCCATTGAAGTAAGCAGTATTTCCCCAGCTCCTCTCTGTTCAACCTCCCTGGCCCAGGGTATTGTTCGTAACTCCGTTGGAGTTCTTCCCCCTCTCACATGGACAATATGTTCACCATTAACAAAGCGCGTATCTATCGCCACCACCACGCACTGGCTTCCAAACTCAAGCGCTAGCTCATTGATCAACTCAGGCCTCTTCACAGCAGATGAGTTAATGGAAATCTTATCTGCCCCGGCATTAAGCAAAGCATTTACATCTTCTACTGAACTAATACCTCCCCCCACCGTAAATGGAATATTGATCTCCGCAGCGACCCTTTTGACCAGATCCACAAGTGTTTTCCGTTTCTCTACCGTGGCGGTAATATCAAGGAAAACTAGCTCATCGGCTCCTTCTGCAGCGTATCGGGCTGCGAGTTCTACAGGATCTCCGGCATCGCGTAAACCCACAAAATTGACCCCTTTAACGGTTCGTCCGTCTTTAATATCGAGGCAGGGTATGATTCTTTTGGTTAACATGGCATTAATTTACGATGTACGAATTACGATTTTGGAAAGTGACAATTGAGTATTGAAATTCAACTTTAACCCCTGCCCTAAAGGGTGAATTGAGACTGTTTTCACCTAAATATTGGGATTTAGAACTTGATATTTGTGATTTACTCATGGTCATTTGAATTGAGCAAGTTGTTCTAGTGATATTCTTCCCTCATAGTATGCTTTACCGACTATAGTGCCGTAAATACCGATATCTAGCAGCTTTTTAAGGTCGTCAAGCTCCGCTACACCTCCACTTGCAATCAGGTTGAGTTCAGGAAAAGCTTTTAAAATCTTTTTATAAAGCTCAATAGATGGCCCTTGGAGCATGCCGTCTTTACTTACATCAGTGCAAATACAGTATTTAGCTCCCTGAGCCAGATAGCTTTCCAGAAAGGGAAACAAGTCTAAGCCAGAATCTTCCTGCCAACCACTGATGGCAATTTTTTCATCTATCACATCTGCTCCCAGAATAATTCGCTCTGGTCCGAATTCTTTCAACCATGAGCCTACCAATTCAGGATCCTTCGCTGCAATGCTTCCGGCTGTAACCTGGCCGGCTCCGGCCTTCAGCACCGCCTCCAAAGACTCATTGGACTTCACACCTCCACCAAAATCTACTTTCAGACTGGTTTCAGAGGTGATGGACTGTAAAACATCTAAATTTTGCGGCTGCTGAGCCTTGGCTCCGTCCAGATCTACCAAGTGTAAATTAGTAATACCGGCTTGGTCAAAGCTTTTAGCTACTTCTAAAGGACTGTCTGAGTACTCCGTTTTCTGGTTATAGTCTCCCTTGGTCAAGCGTACTGCCTTTCCGGAGATGATGTCTATGGCTGGGGTAATTATCAATTTTAAATGTTAAATGATGAATGTTTAATTATCTGCTTTGTGAAGACTTAACTATGGCGGTGAGCATCCTAATCAGCTCTTCATTCTTATCAATCAGAGTATCAACTGGTACATCTGTTAGCTTACCGTATTTGCTTAGAAACAACCAATACTTTGTTTCTCGGGCTTCTTTGGAGGAAATAGACATTTTAGAAGTAAAGTCCTTCTTCGAAAATGCAGCCTGAGCCTCCTGAATGTTTGCTCCAATAGAAGTACCTGACCTCAGCAATTGCTTAGAAAGAACAAACTCCTTCTGATTGACCATAGATTTATAAGTTTCAATTACTTCTAAGGCAAATTCAAAGCTTTTCTGCTCAATTGGGTTATCTGAGAATTTCATAATTGTGTTTATTGATGAATCATCAATTTAACATTCATCATTCATCATTCATAAATGAAGAAAGTTCGCAAGAATTTTCTCCCCAATCTTCCCACTCTTTTCAGGGTGAGCCTGCAGGGCGTAGAAATTATCCTTCTGTAATGCCGCTGAAAACCGATTTACATATTCAGTTTCGGCCACTGTCCAATCGCTGAGCTCGGCATAATAGCTATGTACATAATATACATAGGGTTCAGCCTGCAATCCGTCAAATAATAGCGATTTCATCTTCTCCAGGCTATTCCAGCCCATTTGAGGCACCTTGAGCTTAGGCTCAAACTTCTTCACTTCAACATCGAAGATACCAAGGCAGTCAGTGTCATTTTCCTCAGAGTGCTTACACATCAACTGAAGGCCAAGACAAACTCCAAAAACCGGTTGTTTAAGTAATTTAATTACCTCATCGAGGCCTCTCTCTCTCAAAAAGCGCATGGCCGTACTGGCCTCCCCAACCCCGGGAAATATCACCTTATCTGCCGACTGAATCACCTCCGGGTCATCAGAAAGCACTGGTTCAACACCTAGCCTTTGTAGGGCATAGGTTACCGACTGCACATTGCCCGCATTGTAATTGATTATGACAACACTCATGATAGACGAACTAGGTTCATGTTAAACTGTTAGGCCAAAGCCGCCTTTTCTTTCAATCTCTTTTCAATCTTTTCCTTGATCTCAGGAATTGACTGATACAGTTGCTCGTACGAGTCGATGATGAAGTAATTTTCCTGCATTTTGTCCTTTCTGTAAGGCGTATCTAGGATTTTATCAACATCATATTCGAAGTGATTAGGCGCATCAGAAAGCGAGAATTTAGTCTCTCCCGAAGAAGACAAAATACCGGCACCATAGATTCTCAGGCCAGCTTCTTCTCTAATCAATCCGAATTCAATTGTGAACCAGTAAATTCTGGAAAGTAGGTGTATAGCCCACTCATCCTCAATCCACTCATGTCCGAACTGACTGATTGCTTGTAGGAAATCAACAAAGGCCTGATTGGTTAGCAAAGGAATGTGGGCAAACACATCATGGAACATATCGGGCTCTTCCAGATAGTCGAGCTGACTCATCTTGCGAACCCAAGTGGTAGCCGGAAACTTCTTATTGGCCATCAGCTCAAAGAAAAGTCCATCCTCAACTATACCGGGCACAGCATAGATTTCCCAACCTGTAAGCTCCTTTAAGATCTTATTGGTGTCTTCGAAGTTCGGAATAGCCTCTCCAGTAAAGTTGATCTTCTCAAGCCCCGTTAGGAACTCTTTAGTAGCCGCCTGAGGCAGCTGAGGAAACTGCCGATCGAAAAGTATCTTCCATACTTCCTGGTCTTCTGCAGTGTAATTTTCGTAAATCTGTTTCATATCGGTTTTCAGTTTTTAGCAACAAAAAACCCGGCTCTTGCGGAACCGGGTTTGTATATTTTCAATTTGTAAATTCAATCAAAACATATGACTACCGTTCCGCACTTGCGTAGCATGATAATAGTGGTAGTAATATGCGTTGTTATTCAACATGGCTACAAAGGTAATTCCTCCCTCCTTACGCGCAAGTAAAAAATGATTTTTTACAATTAAGCTGATATACTAATTACTCTTCTGTCTTTTTCATCAACTCTGCCATTTCCATTAGCTTAATCATCTCAGCACGATAGCCATTTTCATCGGCTCCTTTGCTGCTTCTTGCTAATGAAAGGCCTTTGTTATAACTGTAGTCATTTAGATAACCTGAGTCTCTTAAAAGCATACCAAATGAAGCCACTGCTGCAGACCAGTCGAAGTTATTGCTAAGATTTCTACTGAGCTCATTCTTGACTACAGTATCCAGATAGATAGATTTGTCCTCATCAGGCTTTTTATAGCGAAGCTTAACCGTCATCAAGTCGGTAGTATTACCAACAGTTTGTGGTTTCTCATTAGGTTGATATTTTAGGTCATCTACTGGCTTGAAACTACTGTTAACTCCAACAGGAATTACCTCATAAAGGGCAGTTACCGTATGGCCAGCACCCAATTCACCGGCATCTTTTTTGTCATTATTGAAGTCTTCATCGGCCAGCAATCTATTTTCATATCCGATCAATCGATAAGCCTGAACAGTTCCCGGATTGAACTCCACCTGCAGCTTCACATCTTTAGCAATGGTGAAAAGTGTTCCGCCAAACTCATTGACTAAGACCTTTTTGGCTTCGAGAATATTATCGATGTAAGCATGATTTCCATTACCCTTATCGGCCAGAATTTCCATTTTAGAGTCTTGGTAGTTACCCATTCCAAAACCCAATACCGTAAGGAATACACCACTCTTTCTCTTTTCTTCGATGAGATCTTCCATAGCTTCATCGCTTGAAGCACCCACATTAAAGTCGCCATCAGTTGCCAGAATGATTCTATTGTTTCCTCCATCAATAAAGTTGTCTTGAGCAATTTGATAAGCCAGTTTGATTCCAGCACCACCAGCAGTTGAACCTCCTGCCTGAAGGTTTTCAAGCGCATTCAGTATCTCACGCTTTTTATCCCCTGAAGTTGATGGTAACACCTCTCCTGCCGCTCCGGCATACACTACAATCGACACCCTATCTTCCGCTCTCAATTCATTCACCAATAGCTTCAGCGATTTCTTCAGTAATGGAAGCTTATTACCATCAGACATTGAGCCGGATACATCGAGTAGGAAAACAATGTTTGAAGCCGGCAGATTATCCATCTCAATCTTTTCACCCTGAATACCGATATGCACCAAATAATGGTCGTTATTCCAAGGTGCCTTACCCACCTCGTGTTGAACACTAAAAGGATGATCTCCCTTCGGAGCATCATAGGTGTAATCGAAGTAATTGATCATCTCTTCAATCTTCACAGCATCCTTAGGAGGCAACATGCCATCATTGATAAACCTCCTCACATTACTGTAAGAAGCGGCATCAACATCGATTGAAAAAGTGCTAAAAGGATTCTTAAATGGTGCTTTGAATCCATTTTCGTTGATTTCTTTGTAGGATTCAGTATTCGGTTTAAATCCCGGAAGATATATAGATTGAATGGCATCTTGCTGAAACATTTCCAGTTCCAACTCCTCTTCAATCAACATATCATATTGAACATTGGCCGGTGAGGCCATAGCCTTTTGACTCATTCTACCGCCATAACCCGTTACAACCACTTCACCCAGTGCTGTAACATCAGGTTGCAGCTTGATATTGATTACATCCGTCTTTCGAAGTTTAGCTTCCTGAGAAACATAACCTATAAACCTAAAAACCAATATACTCTTGTCACTTACCGTAATTGAATAGTTTCCCTTCTTATCCGTAATGGTTCCATTGGTAGTTCCCTTTTCAAGGACTGTGACGCCCGGCAACGGGAGTCCGTCATCGGCACCTATTACTCGTCCGGTTATAGTTCTTGTAAGTTTTTCGTCTATTGGCTTATGGAATCCCACCAATAAAGTCATCATGATTATTAAGACCTGTTTCATGGCATATCGATTTTAGTTTTACAATCTTTATTGACAGGATGCACAGACCCGATCGATTCCATAAACAGCTTCGAAAAAAATCTTTAAAAGCTTGATTTCAGGAAACCAAAATACAGAACAACAAACTGACAATCAGCTGATTGAATCTTATCAATCGACTGGAGAAAAATCTGTATTAGGAATTCTTTTCAAGCGCTATTTGCCACTGGTTTTCGGTACCTGTATGAAATATCTGAAGGATAGAGAGGCAGCCAAAGACATGACCATGCAAGTATTTGAGAAGCTCATGAAAGAGTTGAAGGAAAAGGAAGTGAAGAACTTCAAAAGCTGGCTATATGTCTTGACCCGAAATGAGTGCCTGATGCTCCTAAGAAAGAATCGACCAGAAATTAATGGTGTTGAGCTTATGGAATATCAACTTCCTGTGCATCATACTCATGAAACCGAATTAGAGGAAGACCTTGGGAAAATGGAGACCTGCATTGAAACGCTGAATACCGATCAGAATAGCTGCATTAAGCTTTTTTACCTGGAAAAGAAAACTTACCAGGAGGTTTGCGATCATACAGGGTTTGAGTTGAAGAAAGTGAAAAGCTACCTTCAGAACGGACGTAGGAATTTGAAAATATGTATAGAGAAACTGCGTGAGCGAGAAGAACAAACATATTGAACACTTAACACCAGAGCTGATTAAGGCTTATAGAAATGGTGAGCTTACCCGTGAACAACAGCACGAGGTAGAACTGCTGATGCTGGAGAATCCATTGTATGAAGATGGCCTGGAAGGTTTGGAACAAGTTACTGACCAGATGCTTGATATTGACCTGGCTGAATTGGATTCAAGGCTCGACTCGCTCTTATCTAAGGAAGAACAGAAAACAGGCTTTTGGACTATCTGGAGAGGCATTGCTGCAGGCCTTGTAATAGTATTAATAGCCACTTCACTATTCTATCTCAACCAAGACAAGCCTATTCCTAATAAACTCTTGACAGAGAACAAGACCAAAAAAACAGATTCCCTCGGTGAAGCCAGACAGGCTCAACCTTCAGCCGATGACAGCGTCAGTTCGCCTACCGAGCCTCAAAAAACAGACACTTCTTTAATAGAGATAGACTTCGATGAGGCTGATATGGTTGAAGAATTGGTAGCGGAAGAAGAGACTGAATTAGCTATTCCGAAAATCGATCTGGATTTAAAAGAATTGACTGTTGAGTCATTGGCTCAGTTTAAGGTAGATTCAGTCAATCTCGTGATCCCAATGAATAATATGGATGAGCAAATGGCCAAGGTCATTGCCGAAGCAGAAGCCGTTGATGTACTTCGAGCAAGGGCGGCAGGTGTAAGAATTCAAGCTGAATCTCAAATGAGTCAGGCTTTGGCGGCTCCGTCACCTACCAAAGCAGAGGCAAGCCTAGTTACCATTAAAGGCAAGGTTACTGATGCTGATGATGGCCTGCCATTGCCAGGCGTAAATGTTATCCAGAGTGGATCAAATAACGCTTCAATTACAAATGGTAATGGCCAATTTGTCATCAACAACATTGCTATTGGAGACTCACTGAGCTTCAGTTTTATTGGGTATGTTACAAGAACGATTTCTATAACCGATGTAGACTCTCTGAATATTGGACTCGAACCTGATGCCACAGCACTAGGTGAAGTAGTTGTAGTTGGCTATGGAACAGCAGATAAGAAAGAGCTAACCTTATCGGTCAGTCGAGCCCAGCCTGTTAATGGCTACCCTGAATTTAATGAGTACCTCAAAGACAACCTTAATTATCCTGAAACTGCCAGAACGGAGAATATTAGAGGTCGGGTAACAGTGGAGTTTACGGTAAAAG
>JABXIP010000022.1 GCA_013373005.1 Cytophagia bacterium
AAGTTATCTCCGTTCAAAGCAACACGAAGTTCACTCAGCTCTTCATTAAGTTGTTCAATTCTAATAAAAAGTTCGGTTGGAGTTTTTGGTGTATTCACCAAGGCAGCTTTCATATATCTCAATTTCTGTCCGGCTTCACTCATTCTACTGCTCTCGATTGAAATCTTTCTAGACAGTTCATCACCCTTCTGCTGAAACTCAGCAACCGTTTTAAAGTTGACTCCTGAAGCAGTATTAGGAGCTGCTTTCACCATGAATTCCTGGGCTGACCCTTGCGCTGTTAGCTGACCGTCATCTAACAGATAAAGCTGCGCACTATATTGACCGGGAGCCACAATTGGCCCTTGTGGATCACTCGCCCATGGTGCCACAAAACCTGGAGTAGCAAAGTCTATAGGGTCACTTGAAGGGTATCTCAAATCCCAATTAGCACGGTGTAAACCTTCAGAGGCCGAAGTCTCAATCCACCTAACATTCTGACCAAATTCATCTTTTATCAGCACCAAAGCCTGTGGAGCCGCATCCTTAGATTCTTGCTTTAATTGCTCCCATCCGGGGAAAGGAACAGATTGGCCCGACTTACTGAATTCTTTCTCCTTGGCCAAACGTTGCGCTCTTGCCGTACTAGCAACCGAAGCTATATAGTAATCAATATTAGCACCGAAATCAGGATTTGGAGTTCTGAAACTCATAGACCCTTGTGAAGGCATACCTGCCGCTTGCATTGGCGTACTCGGCAAGTACCACCATGCATCTCTCACCGGTAGAACAGTGTTGGTTTTGGCTGCAAGAGTAGCATTGATATTCCTTAAAGCTGAATAATCATCTATTATGTAAATACCTCTTCCAAAAGTTGCTCCCACCAAATCATTGTCTCTCGGATGCAATTCGATATCTCTGAAGGCAATATTTGGAGCGCCATTCTGAAGCTTTATCCAATTCACCCCTTTATTGGGAGAGAAGTACACGCCATATTCCGTTCCCAGGAACAATAGATTTCTATCTACCGGATCTTGCTTGATTGACCAAACGATGGTCTCCTTTGGTAAATCGCCAACTAATGATCTCCAGCTTCTCCCATTGTTTTCACTCACAAAAAGATATGGTGAGAAATCCCCAAGTTTGTGCGCATCAGCTACTGCAAAAACAACATTTGGATTGAACTGAGAAGGTTCAATGTCATTGATAAAAGATCGTTCGGGCACACCCGGTAGAGCTTTGGCTTTTTGCCAGTTGGCTCCATCATCTTCAGAGAAATGAATCAATCCGTCATCGGAACCTGTATACAATAAGCCTTGCTTTACAGGCGATTCTGCTACAGATGTCAAGGTCGCGTATAATGACATTGCTCCGTTATCATAAAGCGAATTCACGCTTGGTACAGCATCCATCATTTGTAGCTCATACCGATTCGTATTGGTGGTCAAATCTGCACTGATCGGCTGCCAGGAATCACCTCTATCTGTACTTTTCCAAAGTCTTTGAGATCCGAAATAAAGCGTTTTGCTACTGTGAGGACTAACAATAATTGGAGCATCCCAATTGAATCGTTCTGCCGGATCGCCCGGAGCAGGCGTGGGTTTAATGCTAATAGTTTCTTCTGTTCTTCTATCGAGACGGTAAAGCTCACCTCCCTGAATCTCCATGTAAACTGTATTCGGGTCTTCAGGGTCAAAGGTGGCATCATAACCATCTGCTCCCAATGGCACGTACCAATCCTGGTTTCTTACACCATCAACATGAGTTGTTCTGGAAGGCCCTAGCAAGGTTCCTAAATCCTGAGCACCTGCCACTATATTGTAAAAGGGCTCCGCATTGTCTAGGCCTATTTTATAGAACTGAGCAATGGGAAGATTTGGGAAGAACTTCCATGTAATTCCCTGATCGAAAGACTCGTACAAACCGCCATCGCAACCGGCTAGTAAGTGCATGTCGTTTTTAGGGTCAATCCACAATGCATGGTTATCACTGTGCTTTTCTCTTCCACTTTCCAGATAGTCAAATGTTTTACCTCCATCTCTGGTCACCTGCATGAAAACATCCATTTGAACGACCAAGTCAGGGGTTTGTGGAGAAGCTTCAATTTCCTGATAGTAATGAGGGCCTGTTCCTCCAGAAATGTAACTATTCATTTTCTGCCAGCTTTCTCCCTTATCGGTAGATTGGTAAAAGCCTTGACCATTCTGTGCTTCAATGGTAGCATAAACCAAATCTGGATTGGCAGGAGTAACCGCCAAACCAATTTTTCCTATTTCGCCACCCGGTAAACCAGTGCTTATCTTTTTCCAAGTAACTCCTTTGTCAGTAGATTTATAAATACCTGAATTTGGACCTCCAGACAATAGCGACCAGGTTTTTCTTCTTCGTTCGTAAGCCGCTGCATATAATACATCCGGGTTTGATGGATCGAACTCTACATCGGTTATACCAGTATTTTCATCAATCGATAACGCTAAAGTCCAGTTTGCCCCTCCATCTACTGATTTATATAAACCTCTTTCTCCTCCACTAGACCAAAGCGGCCCTTCCGCAGCTACATAAATGGATTGATTATCTCTCGGGTCGATAAGGATTTTACCGATGTGCTCAGAATCCTTGAGCCCCATGTTCTGCCAGGATTTACCGGCATTGGTGCTCTTATAAACACCATCGCCCCAGCTAACATGTCGTCCACTTACATTTTCACCTGTACCCACCCAAAC
>JABXIP010000280.1 GCA_013373005.1 Cytophagia bacterium
ACTTTGATGGGTGCTATTCAGGGTTTATTCCAGGCACAATACGAAGTATTGAGAGCCAACGGGCACTCTCCGTCTGAAGCTTTTAACGAAACTGTTGAAGAGGCCACTCAGTCGCTTTATCCGCTCATCGCTGAAAACGGAATGGATTGGATGTATGCCAACTGTTCTACAACTGCTCAGCGTGGTGCTTTGGACTGGAAAGATCCATTTTACGAAGCTACGAAGCCGGTTTTCGAAAAGCTTTATGCTTCAGTGAAAGCAGGTGTTGAGGCTCAAAAATCAATTGATTCTAATTCTCAGGCAGACTACAGAGAGAAGCTTCAGGTAGAATTGGATGAGCTTCATAACTCTGAAATGTGGCAGGCAGGTAAAGCCGTTAGAGCGCTTAGACCTGAAAATGCCCCTGCAGTGAAGAAAGAGGAACTCGTGTGACCCCCACCAACTCCCCCTAGAATAGGGGGAGAGTATTGGTGCTAGAGTAGACCGATGAGCTCGACTCTGGCAGTAGGTAAAAGTCTTCCCCCTTTGGGGAAGATTTAGATGGGGGCTATAATTTTTATTAAAGAGGAATTAGTGTAAGTACCCCTTCTGGCTCCCCCTAAAAGGGGGAGATTTTAGTTCTGGGGTAATGATTTTACTCTAGCTTAATGAATTTAACTTTCCCCCTTTTAGGGGGAATACAAGGGGGTATTTAGAGGAGATTATAATGCAAACCACAACACATTACATACCGCAATTAGCTGATATAGAAAAAGCATCAGAAAGACTTCGGGGAGTTGTTCAAAGAACTCCCTTGTTGTCAAATCTCTCATTTTCAGAGAAGTATGGTGCCAATATTCAGTTCAAGAGAGAAGACTTGCAAGTTGTAAGATCATACAAGATTCGTGGTGCTTATAATAGAATCAGTCAGCTGAGCGCAACTCAGAAAGAGAATGGTGTGGTCTGTGCCAGTGCAGGTAACCATGCGCAAGGAGTGGCCTACTCGTGCCGAATGCTGGAGGTAAATGCTACCATATTTATGCCGGCTCCAACGCCCAAGCAAAAGGTAGATCAGGTGAAGTTCTTTGGTAAGAATTGGGTCGATGTGGTACTGATTGGTGACACATTTGATGATGCTTATCACCTCGCTCAGGAGTATTGCCAGAAGCAAAAGGCCTCTTTCATTCATCCGTTTGATGATGAGCAAGTAATTGAAGGCCAGGGAACGGTTGGGCTGGAAATACTAGCCGATGCTACTGAGCCTATTGACTATCTGTTTTTACCAGTTGGTGGTGGTGGACTTTCTGCAGGAGTTTCAACGGTTTTTAGACAATTGAGCCCTAATACCAAGATTATTGGGGTTGAACCAGAAGGAGCACCAGCCATGCTTAAGTCGTTTGAAGCTGGTGAAAATGTAGTGTTGAAGGACATCGATAAGTTTGTGGATGGTGCAGCTGTTCAGGCTGTAGGACAAAAGACCTTCCAAATCTGCAAACAAAACCTCGATCGGGTAATTACAGTGCCTGAAGGTTTGGTGTGTACAACTATACTGGCTTTGTACAACCGGGAAGCGATTGTAGTGGAGCCAGCCGGAGCTTTGAGTGTAGCTGCGCTGAACCATTTCAAGGAAGAGATTAAGGGTAAAAATGTAGTTTGTGTGCTCTCAGGGAGTAATAATGATATTTCTCGAACCGAAGAGATTCGTGAGAGATCATTGCTTTATGAAGGCTTGAAGCATTACTTCATTGTAAGATTCCCTCAAAGAGCCGGTGCCTTACGAGACTTTCTTGTAGAGGTTTTAGGACCGAATGATGATATCGTTCACTTCGAATACACAAAGAAAACGGCTAGGGAAAAGGGGCCTGCACTTATTGGTATTGAACACCGTAATAAAGAAGATTTCGAGCCTCTTTTAGAGAGAATGAAGACTCGCAATTATCAGGTAGAATACCTTAACGAGCAACCGAATCTGTTCGGGTTTATCCTTTAAAATTTATCGTCACCCTGAACTTGTTTCAGGGTCTTTTTGAAAAGGATTCTGATCCCGAAAAGTCGGGACAGAATGACGAGAATTATTATTTAATCAAATTCGAATCTATAAATCAGCGAAACCATGAAGGTTTTGAAGTTTGGCGGTACATCCGTAGGAAGTGTTGAGGCGATCAGTAAGGTGGCGGAGATCCTAAGAAAGGAGTCTAAAAAGGAACAGTTAGTAGTTGTGGTTTCGGCCATGAGCGGAGTAACGAATACCTTGATTTCTATTTCTCAGAAAGCTGCCCAAAGAGACGCTGATTATGAGGCCGATTTACAGACACTTGAGGAAAAACATTGTCAGGCATTCAAGGAACTTACCGGAAATTCCAATTGCTTCGAGATTTCAAAGCTCTTTGTTCGACTTACTGAGATTTGCCGTGGAGTTTACCTTTTGCGGGAGCTTACACCAAGAACTAGCGATTATATTCAGTCCTGCGGAGAGCGCCTATCCAGCTTTATCCTTAGTGAGTACCTCAAGAAGGAAGGTCTTGATGTCGATCTTCTCGATAGCCGCAAATATCTGATTACGGATAAGAAATTCGGAGGAGCCAATGTGCTCTGGCAGTCAACAAAGGCAGCATTGAATGAATTAAAGCCAGAACTGGGAGCCATTAGTGTTTTTCCAGGCTTTATTGCTTCAACCAGCGATAACGAAACTTCGACTTTAGGCAGGGGAGGTTCTGACTATACGGCTGCTGTATTAGCGAATGTACTTGGTGCTAAAGAGCTTCAAATATGGACTGATGTCAATGGTTTGATGACTGCTGACCCACGTCTTGTGCCTACGGCCCATTTATTGGAGCATGTGTCTTATGAAGAAGCTTTGGAGCTGTCTCACTTTGGAGCTAAGGTGCTTTATCCGCCAAGCATTCAGCCTGCTTTAGATGCTGAAATACCCATTTGGGTGAAGAACACATTTGATGCTGAAGGCCCTTCGACCTTAGTAACAAAGGAGTGGGATGATGAAAAGCAGGCCATCTGCGGTATTTCGAGCATTCAGGATATCGCATTGGTTAACCTTACCGGTGCGAGCATGGTGGGTATTCCAAGCTTTTCATTCAGGCTTTTTAAGACCCTGAGTGAGGCTAAGGTGAATGTAATTATGATTACCCAGGCTTCTTCCGAACATTCTATTTGCGTGGGTATTTCCAAGTCCGATGCAGCATTGGCAGCTGAAGCTATCAATGCAGAGTTTGAGGCTGAGATCGCTTTGAATAAGATCGATGCGGCCGTGATAGAGGAGGATTTAAGTGTAATTGCGCTGGTAGGATCACACATGAAAAACCAGGTGGGTATTTCCGGTAAAATGTTCAACACATTGGGCAGAAATGGCATTAGTGTAAAGGCCATAGCTCAGGGTTCATCGGAGAGAAACATTACCGCAATCATTAACAAGTCGGACCTTAAAAAAGCACTGAATACACTTCATGAGAGCTTTTTTCTATCAGAGTTGAAGAAAATCAACCTCTTCGTGGTTGGTGTTGGAAATGTAGGCAAAGCCTTTCTAAGCCAAGTGCAGAGGCAACAGGCCATGTTAACCAAAGAATTTAGAGTAGATATTCAGGTGGTGGCTGTGGCTAATTCCAGAAAGAGCATTTTTCATGAGGATGGTATAGACCTGAATAACTGGGAACAGTTATTGGAAGAAGGTCAGCCGAGTACCATAGAAGAGTTTACTGAGGAGATGAAATCCCTCAACCTTCGAAACAGTGTTTTTATAGACATTACTGCTTCAAAAACCATATCTGAGGTTTATCAGGACTTGCTTGAAATGAGTATTTCTGTAGTTACTCCTAACAAGATTGCCGCAACTCGCGACATGTCCAAATACCTGTCGTTGAAGTATGCTACAAAGAAATATGGCAGCCAGTTTTTGTTCGAGACCAATGTAGCTGCCGGTCTTCCGGTTATATCAACCATGAATGACCTATTTAAATCTGGTGATAGAATTCATGCTATTCAGGCCGTTTTAAGCGGTACGCTCAATTACTTGTTCAATAATTATGATGGCACTCAGCTTTTCTCGAGTGTGGTGAAGGACGCAAAGGCTCTTGGTCTGACAGAACCCGATCCAAGATTGGATCTCTCTGGAGAAGATGTAATGCGTAAGCTGTTGATTCTAATCCGTGAAAGCGGAAGAAAGTGGGAAATGGATCAGATTGAGCAGGTTTCATTCCTGCCTGAAGCCTGTGAGCAGGCTAAGGACTTGGATGAATTCTATCAATTGCTAGATAAGCATGAGGATCACTTTAAGGCCATTTACAATGACGCTAAGTCCGAAGACGCTCAGTTGCGCGTGGTTGCCAGTTTCAAAGATGGAGTAGCGAAGGTTGGATTGGAAAAAGTACAAAAGAGTCATCCGTTCTACTTCCTTGAAGGAAAGGATAACATTGTATTATTCTATACCGACAGGTATGAAGAGCAACCTTTGGTTGTAAAAGGAGCAGGGGCTGGTGCAGAAGTGACAGCTTCCGGTATTTTTGCAGATGTATTACGAATAGCGAACCAGTGATCAGTAAACAGTGTATCAGTTATTGTTAGTTTAAAACTGTTTCACCCGATATACTGATAACTGATTACCGATAACTTGCCCTTAAACAATCATGGATACCCTAAAAGATAAAGTCACCATATTCGCACCTGCCTCTGTATCGAATGTCGGTCCGGGATTCGATATTCTTGGCTTTGCCCTGGAAGGAATGGGAGATACTATTACACTGTGCACAAGAGAGGATTCAGCATACATCATTGAGGCCATTGGCGCTGATTTACCGACTGATCCTGAGAGAAATGTGGCCACTGTTGCAATAAGGTCTTTTTGTAAGGAGATTGGTTATAAGGGTGGTTTTACTATCAGAATAGAAAAGAACTTTACACCTGGTAGTGGTCTAGGATCTTCTGCTTCAAGTGCTGTAGGTGCCGTTTTTGCTGCTAATGAGCTCCTTCAAACTGGATATTCAAAGGAAGAACTAATCAGTTATGCTTTGGATGGAGAGGAACTCGCTTCTGGCAATAGACATGCTGATAATGTGGCGCCTTGTATGCTTGGAGGTTTTGTGGCAGTAAAGAGCTGTGATCCTTTCGATGGCTTTCAGGTAGCCTACCCAGAAGATCTAAAGGTGTTGATCATTTTTCCTGATATAGTGATCAAAACCGCTGAAGCAAGGAGCATTTTACCCACAGAAGTTTCTATGTCAGATGCTATTCAACAGGCAGCTAATATGGCTGGGTTAATCAATGGACTCACAACTGCCAACTATATCATGGTGAAAAACTCCTTGAAAGATGTGCTGGCTCAACCTTACAGAAAAAAGTTAATTCAAGCCTATGACGAGGTGGAAAGGCTCTGTGAGGATAGTGAATCCATCGGCTTTAATATTTCTGGTTCAGGACCGAGTATGTTCTCATTCTTCAAAAAAGAACAGGATTTAACTCAATTGAGGGAGTCTATTAAAGAACTTTATTCAGATAGAGGTATTAATTGCAGACTTCATGAGTCAGTCATTAATGGAAGAGGCGCAGAGATTGTTAATGATTAATGATTTACCATTCAACATTCCAGTATGAAGTATTTTTCCACCAATAGAGAGTCGAAAGAAGTAAGCTTCAAAGAGGCGGTAATTAATAGCTTACCGGCTGACAAGGGTTTGTATTTTCCTGAGTCAATTCCTGTTTTGGATGCCGCAACCATCTCTAATCTAAAGGGAGCTAGCTTACCAGCCATTGGTTATGAGATGATGAAGGATTTTGTGCAGCCAGATCTTTCTCTTTCACAATTGAAGGATATTGTTGAAGATGCGTTGAGCTTTGAAATCCCTTTAGTTCAAGTGGAAGAGGATATCTTTAGCTTGGAGCTGTTTCATGGACCCACTTATGCCTTTAAAGATGTTGGGGCTAGGTTTTTAGCCAGATGTTTAGGAGAATTTGCCAAATCCCAGGCTAGAGAAACGACCATTTTGGTAGCTACTTCTGGAGATACCGGAGGAGCAGTGGCTAATGGCTTTTATGGAGTGGAAGGAGTAAGGGTGGTGATCCTTTATCCTTCAGGAAAAGTGAGTGATTTACAGGAAAAGCAGCTGACCACTTTAGGAGGAAACATTACTGCTTTGGAAGTTGATGGTGACTTTGACGCCTGCCAGGCTTTGGTAAAGCAGGCCTTTTTGGATGCTGAACTTAATAACAGATTGAACCTGACTTCGGCTAATTCAATCAATATAGCTCGCTGGATGCCCCAATCGATCTATTATGCTGCAATGTCTTTGCGAATGGAGAATTCAGAGGAATCATTGATAGCAGTGCCATCAGGAAATTATGGTAATGTTACTGCCGGAATGTTGGCCAAGCGTATGGGCTTTCCAATAGGGAAGTTTCTGGTCTGTTCTAATGCCAATGATATTATTCCTCGCTATTTGAAGAGCTGTGAGTATGAAGTGCATCCTACAATTCCAACTTATGCCAATGCCATGGATGTGAGCGACCCAAGCAACTTCCCCAGAATGCTGGAACTGTACGATCATTCCTTCGATGATTTAGTAGTGGATGTTTCTGGTTTCACGCTGACTGATGAGGAGATTTTAGCCACTATCAAAGATTGCCACGCCAGAACTGGTTATCTGCTAGATCCGCATGGAGCTATTGGTTATGCCGGCTTGAAGGAAAGACTCAAAATTGATCAAATCGGTGTGTTTTTGGAAACGGCACATCCAATCAAATTTGCTCCTGTTATGGAGAAGGCATTAGGCGAGAAGATGAATATGCCGGAGTTCGCGAGCGATTTGATGAGTAAAGAGAAGTTTTCTGTTAGAATAGGTGATCAGATAGGTGATTTCAGGTCTTATCTTCTTGGTCTGTAATATGAGATATTCATTTTATTTCCTTTCTTAGTAGAGTCAAAAACTCGTACTATGAAATCCATTCTAACTGCCTTATTGATAGTTGGTTGCCTGTCATTATCTGCACAGGATCAACTTTCAGATGAAATAATCAATACTTGGATCAAGCACACAGAAATGAACCATCTCATTCTGAATCATATTCAGGAAGAAAATCTTAAAGAATTAAATGATTCTAGTTCTAGAAATGTGGGTGATCAGTTTGCCCATATACATAATGTGCGAATGATGTGGCTGGGTAAAATGAAAGAAGCAGAAGGTATTGATGCCGAAATTGACTCAAAGGAAAGTCAAGACAAAGAGTATCTTCTGGCAACATTAAAAGCATCGGATAAACTTGTTCAAAAAGTGCTGAAAGACGCACTTGACAAAAGCACTAAAATTGGAAATCTAGGGCCTGTTCGATTTATGGGCTATCTGATTTCTCACGAATCTCATACCCGAGGGCAAATAGTTCTTGCCTTAAAGAACTCGGGTCATGCGCTTCCTCCCAACGTTGGTTATGGAATTTGGAATTGGTAGGCTTCTACTTTAACCTTTTAAACTTATCCTGCACCACATATTTTACAGGCCTGTTCTCAATTCTGGATTCCAGGTAGGAGAGAATGTCTAGGTAGAAGAAAGGTCTGCGTTCATAAATATCTTCGCTAAGCGGAACGAGTGCGTTGTAGAGTTTTATAAACTCATCTCTTAGCTGGTCAGGTGTGATTTTTCCAGTAATTCTCAGGAAGCTTATGATCTCTTTCTGAACCGCCTGCTGCTGGTTCATCTTTCCTATAAACTGGAAAGTTGACTTGATCTGGTACTCCAAATGGTAATCCTGTCCATCTTCAAAGTGAGCAATGAGGTTGAGTATTCTGGCAAAACAGTGAATATCTTCTCTCAATTT
This sequence comes from Cytophagia bacterium, assembly GCA_013373005.1. Lineage (GTDB taxonomy): Bacteria > Bacteroidota > Bacteroidia > Cytophagales > Cyclobacteriaceae > Roseivirga. The sequence goes on from JABXIP010000280.1 coordinate 7,795, forward strand.
TACATCCTGATAAAAAATGATCTGATTCAGGTAAAAAATGGCCTTTCTGTAGTTTCCACTTCCAAAGTACAAAGAGGCGATTTTATAGTAGATCATAAGCACTCGCTCCGGGTCGATCTTTGACTTGTACCGCTCCAGCTTTTCCATGATTTCAGGAATCATTTCCACTCCTTCATCGAAGCTGCCCTCCATAAAGTGCTTATTGATTTTTGAAATGTAGAGGAACTGAAAAATTAAAACTTCAGTGTTTTGGTTTTGTACTACCTGTTTGTCTTGACTGAGCTCTTCTACTTCCTCTAAAACCTCACAGAATTTGGAGTAATACTGTAACTGAAAAAGCGAGCCCAGAAGGTTTCTGTAGCCTTTAATCAAGTGTACAGGTTGTTTAATAGTCATTTCTGGGTTACTCTGAAACAACTTAACCCAAGCCAACGAGTGCTTGTAAACATTGGGGAAGTTCTGAACTATTTTGTTGAACCAAACATGTGCCTGATAGTAGTATAGCTGCTCATAAAAGGTGAGATGATCGAAATTAACCTTAGGCATATTGGCCAGAAAATAGCTGTTCACCTCATCAAACTCTTTCTGATTTTTTGCATAGCCATGCTTCAGGAAGAAGCTATACAGATTAAGCGTCAGGTTAGATAGCTGATGACTTGACTTAATTATCTCTGTTGTTGCCAAAACCTCATCTGTAAGTATCTCAGCTCGATTTTCAATACTTCTGGTAATGAACTGAGACTCAATGAGTTTTTCAAACTCCATTACCTCTAGTGAGATAGTAAAGTGTTTTGTATCCTTAGCCAATGCTTTGGTTTTGTCTAGCATCTTAAGTGCTTGCTTATAAAAGCCTTTGTTATAAAGCACTTTGGCATGATCCAGATTTTCGCGCAGCTGAATGTCAGTGTTTTGACCAATATGGTATTGCCTGAGGCTAGAGAGAATTTGTCGGTATAAATGGGCCTTTTGGTTAGAAAGCTGAACCTTCTTAATGGCAGGAACACGTTTCAAAATTTCCTTGTCATCATACTGTTTAAGGCTTTCCATGGCATCGAATAGCTTGATGAATTTCACCTCTTGAGTGTTGCCACTTCTATTCACATAAAGTCTAAAGTGTCTCTTCTCAGTTTGAGTAAGTGATTTGATGAGGGAGAATAGAGAATCGCTCTTTGCTTTAGCCATTGTAATTCAAACTAAAATAAACTATTGAAAAACAGAAACTTAGAATTGAAAACCGTGAGTTAGAATTAGTAGAACTTAACCCTTCTTTCATGGTCTCGTTTTAGCTGATTTCTAACTTCAATGTTAGATAGAAAAAGTGAATTGAAGCAAAGAATTGACACCAAATAAACGATGGATCAACAAAAAATACAAATCTTCGATACAACACTAAGAGATGGAGAGCAAGTGCCTGGCTGTAAGTTGAATACAGCAGAGAAAGTAGATGTGGCAAAAAGGCTTGAAGCTTTAGGGGTTGATGTAATTGAAGCGGGTTTTCCAATTTCTAGTCCGGGCGATTTTGGTTCCGTTCAGGCGATTGCTGAAGTGGTTAAGCATGCCACAGTCTGTGGCCTGAGCCGTGCCGTTGAACAAGATATTATCACTGCTGCAGAGGCACTCAAGAAGGCAGCAAGACCAAGAATTCATACAGGAATTGGTACTTCCGACTCTCATGTAATTCACAAGCTGAGAACCACAAGAGAAAAAGTGGTTGAAAGAGCAGTAGCTGCGGTTTCTCTGGCTAAAAAATATGTGGAAGATGTTGAGTTTTATGCAGAAGATGCAGGAAGAACTGATAACGAGTTTCTTGCTTATGTTTGTGAGCAAGCTGTAAAAGCTGGAGCCACCGTACTTAATATTCCTGATACAACAGGTTACTGCCTTCCTGAAGAATATGGGGCGAAAATTAAGTTCCTGAAAGAGAATGTGAAAGGTGTACATAACGTAACGCTTTCAACACATTGTCATAACGATTTGGGTATGGCCACCGCCAACTCTATTGCAGGTGTACTTAATGGTGCTACTCAGATAGAGTGTACAATCAACGGAATTGGTGAAAGAGCAGGAAATACCGCTTTGGAAGAAGTGGTAATGGTACTTCGTCAGCATCCTGATCTGGGCAAATTCACAGATATCAATACCAAGCAACTCAATGCCATTTCAAAATACGTTTCTGAAACGATGCGTGTGCCTGTTCAGCCAAATAAGGCCATTGTGGGAGCCAATGCATTCGCTCACTCTTCAGGTATTCATCAGGATGGTGTTATTAAAAATCGTGAGACTTACGAAATCATCAATCCACTTGATGTGGGGGTAGATCATTCTTCCATTGTATTGACTGCCAGAAGTGGTCGCGCAGCATTGGCTTACAGAATGAAAAATCTCGGCTATGAACTTACCAGAGATGAGCTTGATGTGGTATATGCTCAATTCCTTAGAGTGGCAGACGATAAAAAAGAAGTAGAAGACAGCGATTTACACGAAATTGCAGAGTATAAACAAAAGGTAGCGGTATAAAATGGGGAAAACACTGTTCGACAAGGTTTGGGATGCGCATGTTGTCAAAAGCCTTGAAGGTGGAATTGATGTCTTATATATCGACAGACATTTGATTCACGAAGTAACAAGTCCACAGGCATTTGCTGAGTTGGAAAATCGTGGACTTGAATTGTTTAGGAAAGATCAGATAGTGGCAACACCAGATCATAATGTTCCTACTAAGGATCAGCATTTGCCAATTCAGGAGGCACTTTCTAAGCATCAGGTAGATACTTTACTGGCTAACTGCGAGAAACACGATGTAACCTTATATGGCCTTGGGCATCCGTTTCAGGGTATTGTGCACGTAATAGGACCCGAGTTGGGAATTACACTTCCTGGCAGAACAATGGTTTGCGGTGATTCGCATACCTCTACACATGGCGCTTTTGGCGCTATTGCTTTTGGTATAGGTACAAGTCAGGTGGCGCAGGTTATGGCTACTCAGTGTTTGATGCAGTCCAGACCTAAAACCATGAGAATCACCATCGATGGTGAGCTCAATAAAGGTGTTTATGCCAAAGACATTATTCTCTATATCATTTCGAAACTAACTGCAGCAGGAGGTACCGGCTACTTTGTTGAGTATGCGGGCTCTGCTATTCGTTCGCTTTCTATGGAGGCAAGAATGACCGTGTGCAATATGAGTATTGAAATGGGTGCAAGAGGAGGAATGATTGCCCCTGATGAAACCACTTTTGAATACATAAAAGGAAGAGAGTTCGCTCCTAAAGGAGATGACTGGGATAAAGCAGTTGACTATTGGAAGACGCTTTATTCCGATGAAGGAGCTTCTTTCGATAAGGAATACAACTTCCCGGCTGAAGATATTGAACCGATGATTACCTATGGCACCAATCCGGGTATGGGTATCAAAATAACAGCCAACATTCCTGAAAAATTAGGAGAAGGCGGACAAGATAGTTTCCAGAAGTCATTGAAATATATGGGTTTCGATGCCGGAGAGAGCCTTTTGGGTAAACCGATTGACTATGTGTTCATTGGAAGCTGTACTAACTCCAGAATTGAAGATCTAAGAATTGTAGCAGATTACGTCAAGGGTAAGAAGAAGGCCGATAATGTGAATGCCATGATTGTTCCCGGCTCAAAGCAGGTCGAAAAACAGGCGATTGCAGAGGGTTTAGACAAGATTTTGGCCGAGGCGGGTTTTGAATTGAGAGAGCCCGGCTGCAGTGCTTGTTTAGGAATGAATGAAGACAAAGTACCTGCTGGTGCTTATTGTGTTTCAACTTCAAACAGAAACTTTGAAGGTAGACAAGGCCCTGGTGCCAGAACATTGTTGGCGAGTCCTTTAGTGGCAGCTGTTACAGCTATTGAGGGTAAGATTGTAAACATTAGCGAACACCTGAATTGAGATGGAAAAGTTTAATAAAGTAGTTTCTACGGCAGTTCCAATGCCGATTGAAGATATAGATACAGATCAGATTATACCTGCCAGATTCCTGAAGGCTACCAACCGAGATGGTTTTGGCGATAACCTTTTCAGAGACTGGAGATATGTAAAAGGAGACGAGCCCAAGAAAGATTTTGTACTGAACGATTCAACCTATTCAGGTGAAATTCTTGTTGCAGGCAGAAACTTTGGTTGCGGTTCTTCCAGAGAACATGCTGCTTGGTCGCTTTATGACTATGGGTTCAAAGTAGTGGTCTCCAGCTTCTTTGCTGATATATTTAAAGGTAATGCCTTGAACAATGGACTACTTCCGGTTCAGGTTTCAGAGGAATTTCTACAGGAGTTGTTGGCTACAGTGAAGGCCAATCCTTCGACAGAAATCACTGTGGACCTACCTTCACAAACTATCAGTTTTGATGGCAAGTCAGATAGCTTTGAGGTGAACTCGTACAAGAAGGAATGTCTCTTGAACGGATATGACGATATTGATTATTTGGTAAGTATTAAGAATGAAATTGAGGCTTATGAAGCCTCCTCAACGGTAATATAATATGGGAGTTAAGAAGAAAATAGGCGTTTTGCCTGGTGATGGTATTGGCCCTGAAGTAGTTGCCGAAGCCATTAAAGTGTTGGATGCCATTGCAGAAAAGCATGGACACACTTTTACCTATAGTTATGGTGATGTTGGCGCTATTGCCATTGATAAGACGGGTGAGCCACTTCCTGATGAAACATTGGCCATTTGTGAAGCTTCAGATGCATTTCTATTTGGTGCTATTGGCCACCCAAAATACGACAATGACCCTAAAGCCAAAGTACGCCCTGAACAAGGGCTTTTGAAGCTTAGAAAAAGC
>JABXIP010000397.1 GCA_013373005.1 Cytophagia bacterium
GAAATGAGAAGGAAATTATTAATGACGACTGTTGCTCTAATGATAGCCACTGTGGCTTGGGCACAGGGAAAGTCTGAGACTATAACAAAGAGCCTGGAGGTAAAGAATAAAAGTGCTGAGTTTTGGTTTGGGGTATGTAACATCAACGGAGGTGTTGATGTGGAGGCCTACGATGGCAATACTGTTGAGGTGACCATAGAGAAGCGTGTGAATGCCAAAGACCAGGCTGATGTTGACCTGGGAATGGAAGAGCTTCAGCTGAAGATGAGTGAAGGCGATGATTTTGCGAAATTATATGTAGGTGCCGCTGAGCAAACTATGGTAGAGAAGGCCGATCCACTGCAATGTGGATGGGATTGGAATGGTCGTGATTACAAAAGAGATTATTGGTATAGCATCGATTATAAGATTAAAGTACCTAAGGGAATTAGCGTGAAGCTTTCTACCGTGAACAAGGGTGATGTCTTTGCGAAAGGAGTAACGGGCAATGTTTATGCATCGAATGTGAATGGAGATGTAACCTTAGAGGAAATTCAAGGTGATACTAAAGCAACCACGGTTAATGGTAAAGTGGAGGTTTCTTATGTAAAGATGCCTAAGGAGTTTGCCAGCTTTAAAACTGTGAATGGAGACATTGAAATATATGTTCCAAATGGTGGAAATGGAGTGTTTAATTTCCAGAGCCAGTGGGGTGAGATTTATAGTGATCTGGAGTTTAGCCAAAAGCTGGCGCCAAAGGTGACTAAAACTTCGACCGGAAATGGAACAAAGTACAAAGTATCCAATTCAAATAGCTATCAGTTTGGAAAAGCTGGTGGAGCGAGTTTCGAGTTCGAAACGCTGAATGGAGATGTATATCTAAGAAAACAAAAATGATAGAGATGGACGATAAGTACATGTCTTTGATTACTGAATATATCGATGGAACGCTGACAGACGCGCGGAATCAAGAATTTGAGCGCTATGTGAAAGAGGGGTTCATTGATATGAAGGAAGTAGAAGCCCTGGCAGAGTTCACAGGAAGAATGGAGGAGGCCTCACAGCCAGAACCTTCTGAAGCTTTGCGTAGCAACTTCTACCAGATGTTAACGGAGGAAAGCCGTAAGCTGGAGAAGCGCAGCAGCCGAGATCTTTTTGCTGAATTCATTCAGGCACTTTTCTCAACCAATAGAGGAAGGCTGGCCTTCGGGTTTAGCGTGCTGGTTATCGGCTTGTTTGTAGGGAATCTGTTTTCCAGGTCGGCATATAATGGCCAGATGGAGACACTCAGTAGCCAAATGGCCGATATGAAGGAAGTTATGATGATGACTATGCTGGAAGGCGAGTCGGTTACCCAGAGGTTGAAAGGAGTGCAGATGAGTAATGGTATGGTGAGTAAAAACAGCGAAGTAACCGATGCCTTGTTCATCACACTCAATAATGATGCGAGCACTAATGTAAGGCTTGCGGCCTTGGCCACACTTTCTGAGTATGCAAAGGATTCGGCCATTCGTGAAGGATTGGTCAAGAGTATTACACAACAGAAATCCCCATTGGTACAGGTGGCCCTGGCTGAGCTTATGGTGCAACTGCAGGAATCGCAGGCCATCAAGGAGTTTGAACCAATTCTAAATGCTGAGAATACACCAGATGATGTGAAAACAGCGCTTCGTCAGAATTTGGACAAAATCATGTAAACGAAAAGATGAAAGAAATGAGAAATATGAAAACCTTTTTAATTGGGCTTATGGTACTCGGCTTGGTATTGCCGGGTAAAGCACAAAATGTAAAAGTAAATCCTAATGTTAAGGTACGTGTCAATCCAGATGTGCGAGTAAAAGTGAATCCTGATATTCGGGTGGAGTTAGATCACGACTTTGATTTTGATCTGGATATTGATCCAGATATTGATATCGATGTGGCTGGAATAGCAGAAGAGGCAATTGCCGGTGTCTTTAATGAATTTAGAATGTCTTTCGGTGAGGGTGGAAGTGATGTAGACAAATTTGAATACCAAGAGACTTCACAGGAAGTTGAAATACCTCTAACCAAGCCTGGAGAAAGAGGGACTCTTAGTGTTGAATCGCATAATGGTAAGGTAAAAATAACTTCTTATAGCGGTCCTACTGTCAAGGTGAAGATGATCAAGTATGAGAAGAAAGTTTCCGGTGAAAGATCACAAGGCGGTATGCGCCTGGTGAGCAGTGGAGGCTTTAATTTTGAGGCTACAGAGTACAATAATGTGGTGAAAATTGAAAATGAAGGTTGGAATGATAGAGTGGACTTTGAAATTCAGGTTCCGAAAAATTTCGACATCAAAGCCGAGACTTATAATAATGGCCATATAGAGATTGATGGAATTAGTGGTGAATTGGATGTTGAGAGTTATAATGGGCCCATCACTTTAAACAACATATCGGGGTCGGCCAGTGCATCTACTTACAACGGAGCTATTGAGGTTACCTTTAGTCAGGTTACAGCAGATGCCCCAATGAACTTTAGTACATACAATGGTAATGTAGATATCAGTGTGCCTGACGGCACCAAGTTTTCAACCAAGATGAAAACCAATAGAGAAATCTATACTGACTTCGAGACCTTCAGTATTAAGGAGACCAAGCCGGTTTCTAACAAGACCAACAATGGCAGGCTGAATGTAAAATATGAAAGTTGGGTAGAAGGCGATCTGAACGGAGGAGGAGCTGAGATTATGATAAAAACTACCAACGGGAACATCTACATCCGAAAGAAGTAAACTCTATTTAAATTGGATTTTAACCCTGTAAATTGGCTTTTACAGGGTTTTTTATGTGTTGAGTTTTAGGGTTCAGTAGGAGCACGGTTGGATCCTGTCCATGCCATCCAAAATCTCAACTTTTTACTTTCTGGTTTTATTTACTGATAAGTCGAATACATCATTCCTTTGATAGTGGCCAGTTACATCAAGGGCCATTCTTTCTTCAATGCAACGGTTCAAATCTACTTCCTGAACGAATACCCCTTCTTTGTCCCAAATAGGTTCCAAAACATAATGGCCATCAGGGCCGACAATGCAGCTTCCACCGTTGAGTAACATATGCTCGGGGTTGGCCTTTAAGTCGGCCGGAAGATTCAACTCTTCAGGTATATCTTTTACTCTCATAATCTGACCAACTCCAACCGTAAAGCAGCGCCCTTCGAAGGCATAAGATCGTGTAGCAATTTGAAGCATCTCGTGGACTTTTGGCCAAACTGCTACATGAATATGCTCTCCTGAATTGTGCATGGTTTGTCTGGTAAGTGGCATCCAGTGCTCCCAGCAGATCAAACCACCCACTCTTCCTGCTTTGGTGTCTACAGCTTGCAATCCTTTGCCATCTCCCTGACCGTAAATGAGTCTTTCCGTATGGGTAGGCATGAGTTTGCGGTGATGATTAGCCAACTCACCTTTCTCATTCCAGGTAAGCAGACTGTTATAGATGGTGCCATTTCCGGGGCCTGAAGATACCTTCTCATTGATACCCATCACGATGGAAAGATTAAGCTCTCCTGCCCATTTTCCTATTTGCCTGACTTCTGGGCCAGAGACATCAAGACTGTTTTCATACGTTCTAGCAAAGACCTCTTTGGTAGGTTTGAAATCCCATTTGGCATATTCATCGCAATAGTCAATCCAAGCTGGGTAGCCTGTAAACCATGTTTCGCCAAAAGTCACTAAGTCGGCACCTTGTTGAGCGGCTTCTTTGAGAAGAACTTCCACTTTGGCTAATGATTCATCAATATTCAGGTAAGCCGGAGCCGACTGAACTATGGCAATTCTAACCTTCTTCATTTTTACTGGCCAAAGCTAATGACTACATCCTCATTGATTATTCGAGAGAGTTCTTCTAGATCGCCAGCCTCGTATTGCTCACTGATGTCATTAATGTCCATATTTTCATCTTCAGGTTTGAAATTGATGTAATCCTGAATAAGAACTCCTCCGACTCTTCTTTGATTAATGGCTTCTCTGAATCTCATGCCACCATCATCGGTGTGATATAGATAAGCCATGTAATCCATGCTATAATCCTCGGTGTCGAACCAATAGAGAAATACGTCTTCAAAGTCTTCACCACCTCCCGACTGTTCAAAGCTGATACGGACTTCGTGGTATTCTTTGCCTTTGAGAGTAGTAGTGCCTTGATACTTTTTGATGACAGCATCATCATTTAGGCCAAAGGGCAAGCGGAAAAAATAGATAACGGAATTGACCGATCGGGCATACTTTGCTCGAGTTTCC
>JABXIP010000517.1 GCA_013373005.1 Cytophagia bacterium
CTGGCTCAGCAGCATTTTGAAGAAAGCCGAAGAGATAGAAACCTGAATAGTTCAGAAAGAGCAGTGAGAAAGGAAGAAGTAGGGGCGTATTCAGTAAACCTCGATTTCACCAAATTTCTAGGCAATAGAAGCAGATTGTTTTATGGTTTCGAGTGGGTGCTGAATGATGTGAATTCAACCGGAATAGATCAGGATATTATTGCCGGAACTTCTCAGCCTGGCCCTGCGAGATATCCTCAGTCTAATTGGTCTTCTTATGCCGCTTATATTACTCAAGAATACAAGGCTTCTGAGCAGCTGACCTTACAGGCAGGTTTGAGATATAACCAGTTTGGTTTAGACGCTACCTTCGACACAAGCTTTTACCCATTTCCTTTCGATAAGGCCGAAATCAATGAAGGCGCTTTAACCGGAAGCATGGGCGCTGTATTTAGACCATCTTCTAGCTGGGTATTCAATGCCAATTTGGCAACAGGTTTCAGATCGCCTAATGTGGATGATGTGGGTAAGGTGTTCGATTCAGAACCTGGTTCTGTTGTGGTGCCGAATCCTGACTTGGAAGCTGAAACAGCCTATAATGCCGATCTGGGAATAGCGAAGGTCTTTGCTGATGTTCTGAAAATTGAAGTAACCGGCTTTTACACTCGTCTGAATAATGCCATGGTGAGAAGAGACTTCCAGCTAAATGGTATGGATGAAATTGTTTATGATGGACAACTAAGCCAGGTACAAGCTATTCAGAATGCCGCCAATGCAGAAGTTTATGGTGTTCAGCTAGGTGCTGAGCTTAAGCTGCCTGCTGGTTTTAGCTTTTCAACCATGTACAACTATCAGCATGGTGAGGAGGAGCTAGATGATGGAACAAAGAGTCCGTTAAGACATGCTGCTCCGGCATTTGGTATGAGTAAACTGAATTATTCTTCATACAAGTGGAAGTTGAGCCTTTACGCCAACTACAATGCGGAAGTGGCCTATGAAGATTTGCCGGAGGGTGAAAAAGGTAAGACAGAGATTTATGCCGCAGATGGCAATGGGAATCCGTATGCACCATCTTGGTACACTCTGAATTTCAAGGCTCAATATTTATTAAGTCCGACATTTACCGTTACCACCGGTGTGGAAAATATTACAGATCAACGTTACAGACCGTACAGCTCGGGTATTTCTGGTGCTGGTGCGAATTTCATAATAGCATTAAAGGCTAATTTCTAGTCAGATTCGGAGCTCATCCGGACCTTGTTCGGGTGGGCTCTATTTCCCTTCATTAAATCCGCAGGAGTGCGAGTTTTGGTTCATCAGCCTAAGATTTGTAATTCCTCTTTCAAACACCTTTCGCAAGCTTTATATTCGGCCTTAAATCTTTCAAACATGGCCATCAATATCTCATTGTTAAAGCGAATCTGTGAAATAGCCGGTGCTCCGGGCTATGAAAAGCGGGTTCGTGATCTGGTAATAGAAGCAGTAAAGCCTTATGTCGATGAGTTGAGTATCGATAACATGGGTAATGTAATTACCATCAAAAGAGGTAAGAATAACCCTGATGGCAAGAAGGCCATGGTAGCTGCTCATATGGATGAGATAGGTTTCATTGTTACGCATATTGATGATAATGGCTTTGTGCGTTTCCATACCTTGGGTGGCTTCGACCCGAAAACACTTACCGCTCAGCGTGTGATAATTCATGGCAAGCAAGATGTTATTGGTGTAATGGGCAGCAAGCCTATTCACGTCATGAGCCAGGAAGAGAGAAACAAGGTGGCCAAAACTTCAGATTATTTTATTGATCTGGGTATGGCCAAAGAGGATGTAGAGGCTTTAATTTCAATTGGTGACCCAATTACCCGCGAGCGTGAGCTGATTGAAATGGGTAACTGCGTGAACTGCAAGTCAATAGATAATCGTGTTTCTGTCTTTATTCTAATCGAAGCTTTGAAGAGTCTAAAGGACTTTCCTTACGATGTTTATGGCGTGTTCACCGTTCAAGAAGAGGTTGGCTTAAGGGGTGCGAATGTTTCTGCCCACTCTATCAATCCTGACTTTGGATTTGGTTTAGATACCACCATTGCCTTTGACTTGCCGGGAGCACAGCCCCATGAAATGGTAACTAAGCTGGGTGAGGGTGTAGCCATAAAAATCATGGATGCTTCCACTATCTGCGACTATCGCATGGTAGACTTTATGAAGAAAACAGCCGACAAGAGAAACATTCAATGGCAACCTGAAATTCTTACTGCGGGAGGAACCGATACTGCCGGAGTTCAGCGGATGGGAAAAGATGGAGCCATCTCAGGTGCTATTTCTATTCCCACACGTCACTTGCATCAAGTGATTGAAATGGCGGATAAGGATGATATCCAGGGAGCTATTGATCTACTGATTGCCTGCTTGCAGGATTTGGATCAGTATGATTGGAGTCATTAGGATTTCCCCAACTTCAATCCCAAGTAAGCGAAGGCCATTCCTACCATTACGCTAAGTCCAATATAGAGAATAGCTTGAAGCGGTTTTTGGTCGAGCAAAAGGTTGTTTCCTTGCATAGCGAAAGTAGAGAAAGTAGTGAAGCCACCACAAAAGCCGGAGATTAGTAATAGGTTGGTGGTTTCGGTCAGGTATTTTTCATTTTCGACCCAACCCATAAAGAGCCCAATAAGAAAGCAGCCGATCATATTTACCGTAAAGGTCCCATACGGAGTTAGGTGATGGAATTGCTTGTGCAAGGTTTCTTGAATAAAGAACCTTAAAGCGCTGCCAACTCCTCCGCCAAGGGCTACCAAGAGTAAGTTTCTGATCATTCTTTAACCTCTAATTTGGGTGCTTTTTTCTTAATGTACTTATAAACCTTGTCGTAATCACTATTTTCCTGGTTCGTGATTTTTACAAAGCCCTTATTCTTAAATACCAGCTTCAATTCTTTAAACTGAGTTTTGTTGGTTTCAATAACCACTTCCTGCCAGGCTCCCAATTCTTTAATACTCTGAACCGACTTGTAGAACCTGAGTGGATAATACACATGTACCTGATCGTGACTAATCTTTAATACTTTATAGTTGAAGAGCAGCTTATATAGTAGAATGGAGGTGCAGAGTAACAATATGCCTAATACAATATATTTCCAGGTAGCGGGTTCGGCCAGCACCTGACGCATGAAATAAAGTGAACCCATACCACAAATAAGAGTGGTGGTGGTTAGGGCGAAAATGGTTTGTCGCTTAGGACGGGAAATGATCATAACTTCGAAATAATCAAATCTTCCCTGAATTGGGAAATGTGCTGCTGAATTTCCGGGAAAAAGCTTCTGAATTCAGCTTCAAATTCATCGTAATACTCAACTAGTTCCTGAACGGCAAGATCAAGTCCTGATTTGAATTTGGTTCTCCTGGATAGCCCTGTCAATGAACGGTGAATGCCTTCCTTCTTGGCATAGTTGGTCAACCAGTCGCCTCTGATCATATAGGGTAGCATATTTTGCCCCTTCGGTGGAATCAGCTCCCAATGATTCTGAAGGAGTTCATACTTCTGTTGAGCATAATCATTCAGTTTTTCTTGGTGATAGTCTTGGAAGTTGACTGCAAGAAAATGGTCGTAGTACATGTCAACTATCACCCCTGAATAGTGTCTGTATTTCGACCGAAGTTTGTCTTTGCTTTGGCTTACGATAGAATGTGTATCGGTATAAGTGTCGATTTCCCTATGTAGAATTATGCCTTTAGCTACCATCTCTGGCAAGGCAGAGAAATCGCTGCCTTTTACAAAGTCTCCCATGAAGTTGCCAACTGCTAACTCATCATGTTCCCCCGATAAATATAGATGTGCTAAAAAGTTAATTTTCGACTCCTTTGTTGATTAAGACTTGCGGAAAATGTTCCTGATCTTAAGATAGTCAACAAAGTACACCATTCTTATGGTTATCGTATCAAAATTTGGTGCCGATAGTGTATTGTCGAAGTTAGTTAAGAAATCGTAGTGGGTATTTAGGTCGTCCGTGCCAATAGCTCTTTTCCAAATCACTCTCACTTCACTTCCTGGAGCAAACTGCCAGTTGTACTCCATATCTATGTTGAACTGATTGAAGTTTCTGTCGTGCAAAGGGTCACCTGTGGTAGAATCAACACCATTATAGCTGCTATCTACCAATCCTATGTCTTCTGTCAGCTCGAAGAAATCGTTATAAATTACCTTACTCCAGTAATGTCTGAGCCTGAAAGTAACTCCCATTCTATTGGTAAAGATGTATTTCGACTGCAGTGTATTGGTGATGTTTCTTACATCTCTTTTACCAATGATTATGGCATCTAGCGCATCGGTTTGATCATAGAGTTTTGTAGCGTAACCTCTTTCATTAAGTCTGGCCTGATAATCTAGGCTATGGCTTACTTCTGCTCTACTTCCTATTCTAACTCTGGCATTGAGATTCCAATTGTAGTCGTCTTGATCCCACTCATTTCTTCTGGTGTATCTGTATCTACCAGAAAGGCGAAGTATTTTTCTGCTGTCGGTTCTGAAGTTGGTGCTTAGGTAGTAGTTTTTTGGTCGTTCTAAAACATAACCACTTTCCCTTGCCTCAAAGTAATCAAATGAACTTCTCGGGTTGGAACCAAACTCAAACCCTGTTCCCCAAAAGTTTTTAAATTCTCCATTTACGTTAAACTCATATCTGGTATCTGTAAAGTTCTTTGAGGCATACAATTGGTTGTACTCCGTTTCAATTCTGGCAGACCAGTTGTTGAAAATACCCACTGGAGTGAACTGGCTATAAGAAACTCTTCCACTATGCTCAAGTCTATTGGCCCTTCGCAAAAAACCCATGTCATTGATGTCATAATCGTCAGTCTCCACATTTCTTCTTGCTTGAAACTGAAAGTTTCCTCGTCTTTTTGAAAATTCCAGATTGTACTTGTAGCCACCTTTTTTCGATTTGTTCAAATCCAGATCATAAGAATTTACCTGACTGTAAGCATAAAAACCATTAAGCCTCCATGTTAAGCTCTGGTCATTGAGGTTGAAATTGAAACCAGTTACATTGGCATCATCGGCATTCTTACCCCGAGTTACATTGGTATTGGTTAGGGTTACACTGGAATTGTTTTTCAAGTTTTGATCTAACACAATCACGTTAAAGTTGGTCAAGGGGTCGGCTTCAATGTCTCTGAGTTCACCGGTTTCGGTATTTTCAACCGTCACATAAGTGCGGTCGGTTATGGCGTTGAAGAAGCC
>JABXIP010000176.1 GCA_013373005.1 Cytophagia bacterium
GAACGATGTGAGTCTGGAGAAAATTGAATTCGTTCTTAAGGCTTTTAAAGGCTTGGTTGTGGTAGATGAAGCCTATATTGACTTTGCTGATAGACCTTCTTTTCTCGAAAAACTCAATGAATTTCCAAACCTGATTGTACTGCAAACCATGAGCAAAGCCTGGGGCTTGGCATCTCTGAGATTGGGCATGGCTTTCTGCTCACCAGAAATAGTGGCAATTCTTAACCGAATCAAACCACCATATAACTTGAGTGGCTTAACGCAAAGAACGGTTCTGGTGGCATTGAATAATTTGGATAAGAAAGAGGCCATGGTAGCCGAAATTCTCCAAAACAGAGAAGAGCTTAAGGGTGAATTGGAACAGCTTGAAATTGTTAAGCGGGTTTATCCTTCAGATTCGAACTTTTTTTTAGTAAAAGTACAGAATGCAGGAGGTGTTTACAGAAAGCTCATTGAGAAACAGGTTATCTTGAGAGATCGCTCGAAAGTGGTGCTTTGCGAAGATGGAATTAGAATTACCATCGGCACCAAGGAAGAGAATAGAAAGCTTATTGAAGAATTGAAGAAGATGTTAAACTAACCGTCATTGCGAGGAGCAAGCTTTGCGTTAGCAAAAGGTTGTGACGAAGCAATCTGTCCGTTTTGCCAAGTCACATATCCAATAGATTGCTTCGTCATGAAACCTTGTTACCACATGTTTCATTCCTCGCAATGACGCACACTAACCAACTATGAAAAAAGTATTATTTATAGATAGGGACGGAACCATCATTGTTGAACCTCCCACCTATTATCAGGTAGACTCATTGGAAAAGCTTGAGTTTTTGCCTGGAGCTATTTCCAACCTAAGAAAGATTGCAGAACAGCTGGATTATGAGCTGGTAATGGTAACTAACCAAGACGGTTTAGGTACAGACTCTTTTCCTGAAGATACCTTCTGGCCTGCACAAAATAAAATGCTCAAGACCCTTGAAAACGAAGGAGTAGTGTTCGATGAAATCTGTATCGACAGGACCTTTGAGTCAGAAAATGCACCTACGCGCAAACCTGGAACGGGCTTGCTCACTAAATATATAGAAGGGGAGTATGATCTGGCTAATTCTTATGTATTGGGTGACCGAAAGACAGACATTCAACTGGCTGAAAACTTAGGGGCGAAAGCTATTTTCATTTCTAATGAAAGAGACGAAAGAGCGGTATTGAGTACAATCAGCTGGGACGAAATCTATCAGTTTTTACGTTTGCCGGATCGCAAGGCTGTAGTGAAACGAACCACCAAAGAAACCGATATCCTTGTGGAGCTTAACTTGGACGGAGACGGCCAATGTGATAACCAGACCGGTTTAGGCTTCTTCGATCATATGCTTGATCAATTAGGAAAGCACTCCGGAGCAGACTTGAAGGTTCATGTTAAAGGAGATCTTCACATAGATGAACATCATACCATTGAAGATACAGCTCTGGCTTTGGGAGAGGCTTATCTAAAGGCCTTAGGTGATAAAATGGGTATTAATCGTTATGGGTTTCTATTACCTATGGATGAGGCTTTGGCTCAAGTAGCTATCGATTTTAGCGGTAGGCCATGGCTGGTTTGGGATGCTGAGTTCAAGCGCGAGAAAGTAGGGGACATGCCAACAGAGATGTTTATGCACTTCTTCAAGTCTTTTTCAGATACCTCTAAGAGCAACCTGAATATTAAGGTGGAAGGTGAAAATGAGCATCATAAGATTGAAGCTATTTTCAAAGCGTTTGCCAAAGCCATTAAAATGGCGGTAACTCGCAATGAAAATGACTTAGATAAACTTCCTTCAACCAAAGGAACTTTATAATTTCGGCCTTCATCGAAAATCTATGAGACAGGCTCTGGCCATCCTTTTTACTTTCATCAGTTTACAAGTTTCGGCTCAAGGGTCAATGGATTGGTGGGATCAGTTGCATAATTACCCAGATGCAGCTGGTCCGGATAGGTCCAGGTATATCAACCTGTCTCCAGGTTATTTGGGGCCGAATGCCATGATCATTCCTTCCTTACCGAATATGATCATTGATAATGAATTCTGGATTCAGACTTTCGGACAATATCACTCGGGCAACGGAGACAAAACGAAGAATTTCTTCCTGAAGGGTAATTTTCCTTTATCTCGTGATAAAGTGAGTCTTTACATTAACAGTGTTCCATACGAGTCGTGGGAAGTGACTCCTGAGACTAGAGATGAGAGGCGAATGATGAACTATGACGGGAAGGGGCGCAATACGGGTGATATAGCTTATGGTGTCATATTCAAGGTTTTTCGCGAAAACCACTGGCTGCCATTCAATTTCGGGTTCCGACTGCATACAAAAACCACAACTGGCGGAAATTTGAATAATGCCAGGTCTACTGATAATAGTCTTTATCAGTGGGAGGGTAACTTCTCCAAGACCATGATCGATAAGGAAGAAGAGAGGCTACTATTGAAAGCTTCTCTTGGGTTTGTCACCTGGCAAACTAATAAGAACCGACTTCCAGGTGGTTCCAGACACAATCAAAATGATGCTCCGTATTATGGTTTTGGAGTAGAATATGTGAACCATAACTGGTCCCTTGGAAGCGATATAGTAGGTTATATGGGCTACATTGGGAACAGAGATTATCCTCATTTTCTAAGAACTCAAGCTCAATATAGAATGGGCAAGTGGGCCTTAAGGTCAGAGTTTAACTACGGTCTGCAATCCTGGGACTGGAACTCCATTTCGTTCGGTTTTCGCTACTATGTGATGGATGCTTTAAATTAATACTCCTACAATTCACTACAATTTTCATTCAATTCGGTAACCCTAGCTAGGTTATGTGAGTAATATATAGGAATTTAGTATATATAATTTTCTTATATATGATTTCATCAAATGAACTGCTTAGAGGCACTCTTCGAACCATTGTGCTCAAGCTTTTATATGAGTATGGTCGCATGTATGGCTATGAGATTACTCAAAAAGTAAAGGACTTATCAGGTGGAGAAATTCAGCTCACCTTTGGGGCCTTATATCCTACGCTACACAAGTTGGAAAAGGAAGGGGTGCTTTCAACCACATCAGAGGTGGTAGATCATAGGTCTCGGAAATATTATGAACTAACAGAAACAGGAGAGGCTACCGCTTCAACCAAAATTGAAGAGTATTTTGCCTTCATCGGTAATATGAACAAGATCATGTCAGCTCAATCAAATATTGCCTGATATGGAAAGAGAATATGTATTAGCCATTAGAAGGGAGGTTAGAAAACGTGGACTCAACTTCACTTATGTAGAAGATGAAGCGGTCGACTTTATTAGCTGTCAGATTGAAGAAAAACTAAACAAGGGATGTTCCTTCGA
>JABXIP010000033.1 GCA_013373005.1 Cytophagia bacterium
CCATTATAGATTTGGCCTAACCTAGTAATAATCTTCTGTTCTGCCTCTTTAATTGATAATCCATTGACATATATCGGACTCAAGTTATCAGGCCGAATGGTTCCTTCCGGTGAAATCTCCAAGCGATTATAAATTTGAGTAGCACCCCATAGATCCACTACTATTTCATCTCCAGGGCCCAAAATGTAGTTGTCAGGAGTAGGAATATTCAAGTTAGGGGCAAAGGTTAAGTTCTCTCTTTGAAATAAGTCATAGCCAAAAATCTTCTTTTGCTGCTCAGTTAAACTATCATTCACCCTTGTATAAGGAGTTTTACCAAACAAACCTGCTTCGGTTTGAAGAGAACCCTGCCTACCTAATTGAGATTGCTCTGATTGAATCCCAGTACTGGTCTGCGGTAGTTGTCTCAATTGTTCAACCCGCCTTCTAAGTTTCGTGATCTGAGATTCAGACATCCCTTGTTGACGAGCAATTGCCTCAATCTGTTGTTCAGTGTAGCCGCTATTTTTGGCTTGTTGCATATAGCCAATTATATCCTCATCAGTAAGCTCATCAACATTAATTGTTTTCAAGTCTCTACCCATAAAAGTCTGAGCTTGAATATCATTTTGATTAATGACGAGAAGTAAAACAACAATAAAACAAAGCCCTCTTTTCACTAAAAACGATAGCATAGATAATTTTTGATCTGCAAGGATAAGCATTTTTAAATCTCTTGCACTTTTAGAGCAGAGATTTCTGCCTGCAAAGAATAGTTTAAGGAGAGTAAATTCAAAATCAATTTATTGCCTTTCCTTTTAATAAATTCTCCTCGTTCTCCCCTCAATGGGCCATCTGAAATAACGAGTTCTTGCCCATAAGAAAAATCTAGGTTCTCTGCTTTAGCCTCTGGATAATCTTCCAAAAACTCCCTTATGGCTTGAATCTCACAATCTCTTATGACTACCGGTTTTTTTAACCAAAAAACAGAAGAAGCAACCCCTTGATCTTTCAGAATCTCTTGCCTTTCCGATTCATAAACATTCGCAAAGATATAGGAGGTAAAAACGGGTTCTTTAACTTTTTTCTTACGGTCTGACCATTGTTTCACGACCGTGCGAGTAGGGCAAAAAATATTGAACCCCTGACCAGATAACCTTTCTGAAACCTTCTTTTCATTACGAGGCTTCGTATAAAATGCAGTCCAATATTTAGGTTCAGGGTTATTCATTCCACAACAACAGATACTTCTCGTTAGTAAAATCCAAATTCTCGGATTCTGCTTCAGTATATATGAGGTATTGAATTTTCTTATTTATCAGAGCCTCAACATGATCAACTAAGTGTGTAAGATAAACTTTATCCGGATCACCAATAAAAACTAAACTGATAATATCCGACTGCTTTCCTCGCGCCAAATCTCCCGTTAGATAAACACTTTTTACTTCACCTAACTTCTCAATCACCTCTTCAACAACAGAACTTAATCCTGTTTGCTTAAGAAGAATACTTCGCACTTCATTGAACAACGAGAATCCTTTGTTGGCCTTGTAGAACTTCTTATTACCAATTAGTTCACTTTCTACCATTCCGGCTTCTTCAAATCGAGAAAGCTCTAACCTCACAGAATTAGTACTTTCATCAAATTCATCAGCCAGCCCTCTTAAATAAGACTTACTGTCAGGGTTTAAGAAGAGTCTTAGCAAAAGCTTGATTCGGGTTTTGGAAGAAATAAGAGCCTCTAACATCCTAAAAGATACAGCTTCGCCCGGTCGGTCACATGTAGCAACCTAATAACGAGTAATAAATCTACTCGTTATTGATGTTATCACAAATTTTTTAGGTATTAAATTTTGAAAAATTGTAACGGAACACAGAAAACAGGCCCCTAGACCTAGTTCTGATACTCCAACACTTTCTGAATAATATACTCCTGCTGATCTAAAGACATCTCTGTATGAATAGGCAATGATATCACCCTAGAACACAAGTCTTCTGTTACAGGAAAATCTCCTTCTCTATATTCATAATATGAATAGGCCTTTTGAAGATGATTTGGTACTGGATAATAAATCATCGAAGGAATATCAAAGGACGCTAGGTGATTCACCAAAGCATCTCTATCAATACCATCAGCTAGCTTCATGGTATATTGATGGTATACGTGGGTACTAAAATCAGATTCGAAAGGAGGAGTAATCCAGTTTGTTTGACTGAATGTTTCTGAATATTTCTGAGCAACACTATATCTAGCAGCGTTATATTCATCCAAATACTTCAGCTTTACGTTTAAAATCGCTGCCTGAAGACTATCTAGTCTAGAATTGACCCCAATTGAAACATGATAATATCTTTTACTCTGACCATGATTAACAATCATTCGAAGTTTCGATGCTAACTCATCGTCATTAGTCATAATGGCACCACCATCACCATAAGCACCAAGATTCTTTGAAGGGAAGAACGATGTTGCTCCTGCATCTCCTATTGTTCCCGCTTTAGAAACTATACCATTTTGGAAAGTGTACTCAGCTCCAATAGCCTGAGCAGTGTCCTCAAACACTTTTATTTCATGCTCATTAGCAACATTCATGAGCCTCTCCATATCAGCACATTGACCATACAAATGAACAGGGACTATGGCCACAGACTTGTCTGTAATCTTGGATTCGAGATCCTCAATATTAATATTGAAAGTATCAGGATACACTTCAACAAATACAGGTTTGAATCCGAGTAAGGCTATCACCTCAACAGTTGCTACATAAGTAAAAGAAGGCACCAATATTTCAGCCTCCTTAGGAAAATCATAGGCCATCATTATGCACTGAAGTGCATCTGTTCCATTGGCACAAGGAATAACGTGCTTAACACCAAGATACTTTTCTAAAGATTGCTGAAAATCTTGAACAGCCGGACCATTAATAAAAGTCGCAGAATCAAGTACCTTCACAATTTCTGCCTTAACCTCTTCCTTAATTTTATTGTATTGACCGATAAGGTCAACCATTCTTATTGGTTCCATTATACCTTATAAAACTCTTTGTACCACTTCACAAATTCTCCTACACCATATTCCAAACTGGTTTGGGGCTTGTATCCA
>JABXIP010000427.1 GCA_013373005.1 Cytophagia bacterium
ATCGATTTCATTAAGATGATGCCCGGAGTGCCTAAGGCCAAGGTAAAGTCTAGAATCGTTATCACTCCTGAACACGCCAAGCGCTTGCTTTATGCTCTGAAGGACAATATCGATAAGTTCGAGAGTAACTTTGGACCAATTAAGCAAAGTGAAGAGCCACCAAAATTTCCGATGAACTTCGGAGGTACGGTTGGTGAGGCTTAATACTCGAAATTGATAGAATTAGAAGGGTTACTTCGGTAACCCTTTTTTCATTGTTAGAGGGCTAGTAAACAGTAGTTTAAGTTGGTGTTTTTATTTGCAAGCAACTGTTTGTTTAAAAAACTTCTTTCACTACCTTTGCAGTCCAAAATTTGTAACTAGGAATTAAAATCTAAAATTCTGTAAATGCCTACTATACAACAACTAGTAAGAAAGGGGCGTAAGAAATTGACTTCTAAGTCAAAATCTCCAGCTTTAGATAGCTGCCCACAGAGAAGAGGGGTTTGTACTAGGGTGTATACAACTACTCCAAAGAAACCTAACTCTGCTATGAGAAAAGTAGCAAGGGTAAGGTTGACTAACGGAAAAGAAGTGAACGCCTACATCCCAGGTGAAGGTCACAACCTTCAAGAGCACTCAATTGTATTGATCAGAGGTGGTAGAGTAAAAGACCTTCCGGGTGTGAGATATCACATCATCCGTGGTGCTTTGGATACTGCTGGTGTAAATGGTCGACTACAAAGAAGATCTAAATATGGCGCTAAGCGTCCTAAAGACAAGAAATAAGAAACACTATTAGAAAATGAGAAAAGCTAAACCAAAGAAGAGATATATTCTTCCTGACCCGAAGTTCGGAGATACTTTGGTAACAAAGTTCGTGAACTACCTTATGGTTGATGGTAAGAAGAGTATTGCCTACGGAATTTTCTACGATGCAGTGGCATTGGTAGAGAAGCGTACTGGTGAGAATGGTCTTGAGACTTGGAAAAAAGCATTGAGTAACATCATGCCTTCTGTCGAAGTTAAGTCAAGGAGAGTAGGTGGAGCCACCTTCCAGGTGCCTACCGAAGTTAGACCTGCCAGAAAAACATCACTAGGAATTAAGTGGATGATCTCTTTCGCCCGAAAGAGAGGTGAAAAGACTATGACTGAGAGATTGGCCGGAGAAATCATTGCCGCTTCTAAAGGAGAAGGTGGAGCAGTGAAGAAAAAGGATGATACTCACAGAATGGCAGACGCTAACAAAGCATTTTCACATTTTAGATTTTAATTCCTAGACAAATCATGGCAAGAGATTTAAGATTAACTCGGAACATCGGTATCGCTGCTCACATCGATGCTGGTAAAACCACAACAACCGAGCGTATCCTATATTATACTGGTGTTTCACATAAAATTGGTGAGGTTCACGATGGTGCTGCCACCATGGACTGGATGGAGCAAGAGCAGGAGAGAGGTATTACCATTACTTCTGCGGCTACTACAGTTTTCTGGCCTTACAAAGATGAAGAATACCATATCAATATTATTGACACTCCTGGTCACGTTGACTTTACCGTAGAGGTAAACAGATCACTTCGTGTATTGGACGGTCTTGTGTTCTTATTCTCAGCGGTTGATGGTGTTGAGCCTCAGTCTGAGACTAACTGGAGACTAGCTGATAACTACAAAGTAGCAAGACTTGGTTTTGTTAATAAAATGGACCGTGCTGGTGCTGACTTCCTGGCTGTTTGTAAGCAGGTAAAGGAAATGTTGGGTACTAAGGCTGTTCCTCTTCAATTACCAATCGGTGCTGAAGAAACTTTCAAAGGAGTTGTTGACTTAGTTGAAAACAAAGCTATCGTTTGGAACGAGGAAGATCAGGGGATGACATATCAGGAAATTGATATTCCTGCTGATATGGTTGATGAAGTAGAAGAGTATAGAGAATACCTTCTTGAGGCTATTGCAGAGTATGACGATACCTTGATGGAGAAATTCTTCGAAGATTCTAATTCAATTACTAAAGATGAAATTCTTGCAGCTTTAAGACAAGCTACAATCAACTTGGACTTCGTTCCTATGCTTTGTGGTTCTGCCTTCAAAAACAAGGGTGTTCAGTCTATGTTGAATTACGTGATGGAGCTTCTTCCTTCACCGCTTGATAGAGATAATATTGTAGGAACTGATCCTGATTCAGAAGAGAAAATCTCAAGAAAGCCAGATCCAAACGGACCGTTTGCTGCTTTGGCTTTCAAAATTGCAACTGACCCATTCGTAGGTCGTCTATGCTTTGTTAGATCTTACTCTGGTATGCTAGATTCTGGTTCTTATGTTTATAACACAAGAACTAATAAGAAGGAAAGAATTTCTAGAATCTTCCAGATGCACGCTAACAAGCAAAATGCAATTGACAAATTGCATGCTGGAGATATTGCTGCAGTGGTAGGTTTCAAAGATATTAAGACGGGTGATACCCTTTGTGATGAGAAGCATAAGATCGTTCTTGAATCAATGGTATTCCCTGAGCCAGTAATTGGTTATGCTATTGAGCCTAAGACTCAAGCCGATGTTGACAAACTAGGTATGGCTATCGCCAAATTGGTTGAGGAAGATCCGACTTTGACCGTTAATACTGACGAAGAAACCGGACAGACTATTCTAAGAGGTATGGGTGAGCTTCACCTGGATATCATCATGGATCGTCTGAAAAGAGAATTCAAAGTAGAAGTGAACCAAGGAGCTCCTCAGGTGGCTTACAAAGAGTCTATTAACTCTAATGTTGAGCACAAAGAGGTTTATAAGAAACAATCAGGTGGTAAAGGTAAGTTTGCGGATATCGTATTTGAACTTAGCCCGGCTGATGATGAGTTTGAAGGTTTAGGTCTTCAGTTCGTAAACGGCATCGTGGGTGGTGTAATTCCTAAAGAATTTATTCCAGCTATTGAAAAAGGATTTAAGTCTGCTATGAGCAATGGTCCTTTGGCTGGTTACCCTGTAGAAAGAATGAAAGTGAGATTGTTCCACGGTTCATTCCACGATGTGGATTCAGATGCCCTTTCTTTCGAAATGGCTGCAAGACTGGGTTTCAAAGAGGCTGCAAGAAAAGCTACTCCTAAATTGATGGAGCCAATTATGGCAGTTGATGTGGTAACTCCAGATGAGTACACAGGTTCAATTACTGGTGACCTGAACAGAAGAAGAGGTATCATGAAAGGTATGGATACCAAAGGTACTTCAACGGTAGTTAAAGCTAATGTGCCACTTTCAGAACTGTTTGGTTACGTAACAGACTTGAGAACAATGTCTTCAGGTAGAGCAACTGCTTCATTGACGTTTGCTCACTATGATATTGTACCAAACAATATTGCTGAAGAGGTTATAAAAAAGTCTAAAGGCGAATAAGCTGTAAATTTTAATAAGATGACACAGAAGATTAGAATCAAATTAAAGTCATACGATCACAACCTGGTGGATAAGTCATCAGAGAAAATCGTGAGAGCTGTGAAAACAACCGGTGCTATTGTTAGCGGTCCTATTCCGTTGCCAACAGTGAAGGAGAAATTTACAGTGTTGAGATCACCACACGTGAACAAAAAATCACGTGAGCAATTTCAGCTTTGTACTTACAAAAGATTGGTAGATATCTACTCATCTAGTGCAAAGACTGTAGATGCTTTGATGAAGCTTGAGCTTCCATCTGGTGTTGACGTAGAGATTAAGGTTTAATAATAGAATACTGAGAAATGTAAAGAGGCTGTTCTTTAAAGAATGGCCTCTTTTTTATGTGTTTAGAGAGGTTGAAGAGAGGTAGAAATAGGTGTTAGAAATAATTGCTGAAATTCTATTTCCACTGTTTGTAACAAAACATTAATTCCCTATCTTTGCAGTCCGTTTCTCGGAAGCGCTAGAATTGTAGCGTTTTAAATGAATTAAAAGATGTCTGGAATAATCGGAAAAAAAGTCGGAATGACTAGCATCTATGGTGCCGATGGACAAAGTGTCGCATGCACGGTTATAGAGGCTGGTCCTTGTGTGGTAACGCAAGTAAAAAATGAGGAAACAGACGGATACAGAGCTGTACAACTTGCTTATGGTGAGCGTAAAGAGAAAAATACGCCAAGTTCTTTGAAAGGACATTTCAAAAGAGCTAATACAACACCTAAGAAAGAAGTGGTTGAGTTTCGAGATTTCCGTGAAGAATTCGAAGACAAAGTCGTTCTGGGTAATGTCATCAATGTAGGTGATGTTTTCGCAGAAGGCGATTTTGTTGATGCTATTGGAACCTCTAAAGGTAAAGGTTTCCAGGGTGTGGTTAAAAGACACGGCTTCGGTGGTGTTGGTCAAGCTACACACGGTCAGCACAACAGAATGAGAGCTCCGGGTTCAATTGGTGGTGCCTCTTATCCTGCAAGAGTATTTAAAGGTACTCGTATGGCAGGCAGAATGGGTAACGACAGAGTGAAGGTTTTGAACCTGAAAGTGATGAAAGTTATGCCTGAGAAGAATCTTATCGTAGTGAGTGGTTCTGTACCAGGTGCTAAGAATTCAATCGTAGTACTAGAGAAATAAGAAGATGGAGATTTCAGTATTAAAAAATAGTGGAGAAGACACTGGGAGAAAAGTAACTCTTTCAGATGATATCTTCGGTATTGAGCCAAATGATCATGCCATCTACCTAGACGTTAAGCAATACCTTGCTAACCAACGTCAAGGTACTCATAAGTCAAAAGAAAGAGCAGAAATCGCTGGTTCTACGAAAAAGATAAAGAAACAAAAGGGTACTGGTACCGCCAGAGCTGGTAGCATCAAGTCTCCTGTGTTTAGAGGTGGAGGTAGAGTATTCGGTCCTCAGCCTAGAGATTACAGCTTCAAGCTGAATAAGAAATTGAAGTCTTTAGCTAGAAAGTCTGCATTGGCTTATAAAGCAAAAGATAATGGTTTGGTAGTATTGGAAGATATCAACTTCGAGGCTCCTAAAACCAAAGATTTCGTGAAAGTTCTTAATGGCCTTTCAGTAGCTGACAAGAAGACTCTTTTGGTTCTTCCTGATGCAAACAAGAATGTTGTGCTTTCAGGTAGAAATATAAAGAACGCAAAGATTACTACGGCTGATTCTTTGAACACTTATGATGTGTTGAACGCAGATAGCCTATTGATTAGCGAAAGTTCAATTGAAAAGCTTGAAAACCTTCTAAAGTAATTTGAGATGAGTGTTTTAAAGAAGCCATTAGTAACTGAGAAAGTTTCAGCCTTAAACGAAAAAGGAAAATACGGTTTTATTGTAGATCTAAATGCCAATAAAGTCGAAATCAAAAAGGCTGTAGAAGATATGTACGGTGTAACTGTTGAAGATGTGAATACCATGAAATATCAGGGTAAAGACAAGTCTCGTTACACGAAGTCCAGAATCATTTCTGGTAGAGCAAGTTCATACAAGAAAGCAATTGTAACTGTTGCTGAAGGAGAGGTAATCGATTTTTACAGCGGCATTTAATTGAAGTAAGATGGGTGTAAAGAAATTAAGACCAATGACCCCCGGCACAAGAGGCCGTATAGCACCAGACTTCGCTGATGTTACAGCAT
Organism: Cytophagia bacterium; assembly: GCA_013373005.1. GTDB lineage: Bacteria > Bacteroidota > Bacteroidia > Cytophagales > Cyclobacteriaceae > Roseivirga. The sequence continues at coordinate 5,548 of JABXIP010000427.1, forward strand.
CAGCTCCAGAAAAGTCTTTGCTTGCTCCTCTTAAAAGATCTGGCGGTAGAAACAATACCGGTAAAATGACCATGCGCTACATGGGTGGCGGTCACAAAAGAAAACTAAGAATTGTCGATTTCAAAAGAGACAAGTTCGGTGTTCCGGCAACAGTTAAAAGCGTTGAGTACGATCCGTCTAGAAGTGCACGTGTTGCATTGCTTTATTATGCTGACGGTGAGAAGAGATATATTATTGCTCCTCAAGGATTGCAGGTTGGCCAGCAAGTAATTTCTGGTGAGGCTGTAGCTCCAGAGGTAGGTAATGCGCTTCCATTAGCTAAAATTCCTCTAGGTACTATCATCCACAATGTGGAGTTCAAGCCTGGTAAAGGAGCTGCAATGGCAAGAAGTGCAGGATCTTATGTTCAGTTGGTAGCAAGAGAAGGAAAATACGCTACAGTAAAACTTCCTTCTGGTGAGATGAGAAACGTATTGGTAACCTGTATGGCTACTGTCGGTTCTGTGGGAAATGCTGAGCACATGAACGTGAGACTAGGTAAAGCTGGTAGAAAAAGATGGTTAGGAAGAAGACCTAGAGTAAGAGGTGTTGTAATGAACCCTGTTGATCACCCAATGGGTGGTGGTGAAGGTAGATCTTCTGGAGGTCATCCAAGATCTAGAAATGGTCTTTATGCTAAAGGTCAGAAAACCAGAACACCTAAGAAATATTCTAATAGACTAATAATCGGTAAAAAGAAATAATCTAGCATGGCACGTTCATTAAAAAAAGGACCATATATCGATTTTAGATTGTCTAAGAAAGTCGAAGTAATGGAAGAGTCTGGCAAGAAATCAGTGATTAAGACCTGGTCTAGAAGATCGATGATTGCTCCAGATTTTATCGGGCATACTTTCGCAGTACACAATGGAAATAAATTCATTCCTGTATTTGTAACTGAAAACATGGTAGGTCACAAATTCGGTGAGTTTGCTCCAACAAGAAACTTTAGAGGTCACATTGCTAAAAAAGACAAGAAGAGATAATGGAAGCAATTGCTAAACTTAACAATGTTCCTACTTCTCCTCGTAAGATGAGAATGGTCGCTGATATGATCAGAGGCGAGCGCGTAAACACTGCGTTGAACATCTTAAAATTTGAGCCTAAAGAAGGTGCTGCTAGACTTCAGAAATTGTTGCTTTCAGCAATCTCTAACTGGCAAGCTAAAAACGAAGACGAAAGACTGGAAGACGCTGATCTCTATATCAAAGAGATTCGTGTTGACGGTGGTAGAATCTTAAAAAGATTGAGACCTGCACCACAGGGTAGAGCTCATAGAATTAGAAAAAGATCAAATCATGTAACTATCGTTGTTGCTTCTAAGAATGCAGCCGCAGTTACCGCTGAAGAAGTAGTAAATAACGAAACTGATAATTAAAAACAGATGGGACAAAAAGTTAACCCTGTTGGTTTCAGATTAGGCGTTGTACGTGGCTGGGATTCTAGCTGGTACGGTGGGAAAGACTTCTCTGATAAATTGGTTGAAGACCAGGAAATCAGAAAATATATCGATGCCCGTATTCCTAAAGGTGGTATCTCAAAAGTTATTATTGAGAGAACTATCAAAAGAATTACCATTACTGTTCACACTGCAAGACCAGGTGTTGTAATTGGTAAAGGAGGGCAGGAAGTTGATCGTATTAAAGAAGAGTTGAAGAAACTTACCGGTAAGGACGTTCAAATCAACATCTTCGAAATCAAAAGACCTGAACTTGATGCCAAGCTTGTTGGTGAGTCTATCGCTCAGCAATTGCAAGCTAGAATCTCTTACAGAAGAGCAATGAAGCAAGCTATTGCTTCTGCTTCAAGAGTAGGAGCGCAAGGTATCAAAGTAAAATGCTCAGGACGTCTTGGTGGTGCTGAAATGGCAAGAACTGAGATGTACAAAGAGGGAAGAATTCCTCTTCACACCCTAAGAGCAGATATTGATTACGCTATCTCTGAGGCCGACACTGTTTACGGTAAAATCGGTATCAAGGTATGGATATTCAAAGGTGAGGTTTACGGTAAGAGAGATCTTTCTCCTAACGTAGGCATCTCCAACCAAATGGGTGGTGGCGACAGACGTGGTGGTGGCGCCAGAAGACCTAATCGTAATAAAAAGAAGTAACCCAACTGTAAAAAGGAGAGAAGATGTTACAGCCTAAAAGAACGAAGTTTAGAAAAATGCAGAAAGGTCGCGTTAAAGGCGTGGCTGGTCGCGGACATAGTTTGGCTTTCGGAACCTTCGGTATCAAGTCTCTTGAGCCAGGTTGGATTACTAGCCGTCAGATTGAAGCTGCTCGTATTGCAATGACGAGAGCCATGAAGAGGGAAGGTCAAGTATGGATTAGAATTTTCCCAGACAAACCAATTACCAGCAAACCTGCTGAGGTAAGGATGGGTAAAGGTAAAGGTGCTCCTGAATACTGGGTAGCAGTTGTAAAACCGGGTACTATGCTTTTCGAAGCTTCCGGTGTAAGTGTTGAATTGGCGAAAGAAGCCTTGAGACTTGCAGCTCAGAAGCTGCCTCTTTCTACCAAATTTGTTGTTCGTAGAGATTACGTGGCATAATTATGAAGAATTCAGAAATCAAAGGGCTCACTGTTGAGGAGCTTAGAGAAAAGATAAATACGGAAGTTAGTGGACTGCAAAAGTTAAATTTTGCGCATGCTATTTCTCCTATTGAAAATCCGATGAAAATCAGACACTCAAAGCGTCTGATTGCGAGATTGAGAACAGAGTTAAGGGCTAAGGAACTTGCTAACTAATATGAGCATGGAGACCAGAAATCTTAGAAAAGAGAGAATCGGGGTTGTAACCAGCAACAAAATGGATAAAACCATTACTGTAGCGGTTCAAAGAAGAGAGAAACACCCGATCTATGGTAAGTTTGTTAAGAAAACGACAAAATTTGCCGCTCATGACGAAAAGAATGATTGCGGTATCGGAGATACTGTAAGAATTATGGAAACTCGTCCGCTGAGTAAAAACAAGTGTTGGAGACTAGTAGAAATTATTGAAAGAGCCAAGTAATCATGATTAGACAAGAATCAAGACTAAACGTTGCCGATAACAGTGGTGCTAAAGAAGTCCTCTGTATTCGTGTACTTGGCGGTACTAAGAAGAAGTACGCCACAGTAGGAGATAAGATTGTGGTTTCTGTAAAATCTGCTCACTCTTCAAGTAACCTAAAAAAAGGTACTGTTTCAAAAGCGGTTATCGTGAGAACGAAAAAAGAGGTGAGAAGAAAAGACGGATCATATATCCGCTTTGAAGATAATGCTGCAGTATTGTTGAACAACAACGATGAGCCAAGAGGTACTCGTATGTTCGGCCCTGTGGCTAGAGAGTTGCGTGAAAAGCAATTTATGAAGATTGTTTCATTGGCTCCTGAAGTATTGTAATCATGGATAAGAATCAAACAGTTGTGAAAAAGCTTCATGTGAGAAAAGGCGATACAGTAAAAGTAATTTCTGGTAACAGCAAAGGCAAAACCGGTAAAGTACTTGAGATCATGCCTTCAAAATATAGAGCTATTGTAGAAGGCGTAAACGTTGTCTCCAAGCATATTAAGCCTTCAGCTTCCAATCCTAATGGAGGAATTGAGAAGACAGAAGCTTCTATTCATCTTTCTAACCTTATGGTTGTAGATCCTTCTACGGGAGATGCTACCAGAGTAGGTAGAAAAGCTGATGAGAATGGAAAACTAGTTAGATACGCTAAAAAATCTGGGGAGGTAATTAAAAATGGCTAGTCCGAGATTAAAAGATATGTACAGCAAGGACATCGTTCCTTCGCTTAAGGAAAAGTTCCAGTACTCAAGCATCATGCAAGTACCAAAAGTGACCAAAGTTGTTATCAACAAAGGTATTGGTGCTGCTGTTGCCGATAAGAAATTGGTAGATGTTGGGGTAGAAGAGTTGACTACTATTACTGGTCAGCAGGCTGTTCCAACCATCGCTAAGAATTCTATCTCAAACTTTAAGTTGAGAGACGGGATGCCAATTGGTGCAAAGGTTACTTTGCGTGGTGATAAAATGTATGAGTTTATGGATAGACTCTTGAACATTGCTCTACCACGAGTAAGAGACTTCAGAGGTGTGAAGGATAAAGGCTTTGATGGAAGAGGTAATTATACCTTAGGTGTCAAAGAACAAATCATCTTCCCTGAGATTTCTATCGATAAAGTGAACAAGATTACTGGTATGGACATTACGTTCGTTACCACAGCAAATACTGACGAAGAAAGTTATGAGTTGCTTAAGGCTCTTGGTATGCCTTTCGCTTCTGGTAAAAAACAAGATTAATTATGGCAAGAGAAGCAGTAAAAGCTAGAGAAAGAAAAAGAGAAAGACTTGTAGCTCGCTATGCTGATAAAAGAGCAAAGCTTAAAGCTGAAGGTGACTACGAAGGTCTTGACAAGTTGCCAAGAAACGCATCTCCTGTAAGATTGCACAACAGATGTAAGCTTACCGGAAGACCTAAAGGTTACATGCGTAAGTTCGGCATCTCTAGGGTAACTTTTAGAGAGATGGCCTCTGCAGGAAAAATTCCTGGAGTGACTAAGGCGAGCTGGTAATCTTTCTTTTAATAACAGAAAAAAATTAATACCTTTGCAGGCCGGTTTCGGCCGGAAGGTATTTAACATTTTATAAAAGGGCATTCTTGGGAGATATCGCCAGGGTGCACACGCCTGAAATGGCGTAAAACATTTAAAAAATGACTGATCCAATAGCAGATTATTTAACGCGTTTAAGAAACGCTATTAAAGCAAAGCACAGGGTTATCGAAATTCCGGCCTCTAAGGTGAAGAAGGAGTTAACAAAAGTGCTTTTTGACAAAGGCTACATCTTGAACTATAAGTTCGAGGATGATGGTGTTCAAGGTAAGATCAAAATCGCCTTGAAATATAATTCGCGTACCAAAGAACCAGCTATTATTAAGCTGGAGAGAATCAGTAAACCTGGTTTGAGAAAGTATGCAGGTGCTGAAGAGCTTCCAAGAGTATTGAATGGTCTTGGTATTGCTATCATCTCTACTTCTAAAGGTATTATGACCGATAAGGAAGCTAGGGTTCAGCATATTGGTGGAGAAGTATTGTGTCACGTATACTAGAACATAGATAGATGTCACGAATTGGTAATAAACCTATCGCTCTTCCTTCTGGGGTGACTGTAGACGTAGCTGCTTCAGCGGTTACTGTTAAAGGTCCAAAGGGAGAATTGACTCAGGCAATAGATCCTGATTTCAAAGTAACTGTAGAAGATGGTGTGCTTTCTGTAGAAAGACCAACTGACCAGAAAAGACATAAGTCTCTTCACGGTTTGTACAGAGCTTTGATTAATAATATGGTTATTGGTGTTAACCAAGGATACACCAAAGAATTGGAACTAGTGGGTGTTGGTTATAAGGCCGCTGTTGCAAATAACGTGTTGGAGCTCAACTTAGGTTACTCTCACAACATTTATCTTCAGGTTCCTCAAGAGGTTTCTGCCGATGCCAAGATGGAAAAAGGTAAGAACCCAATTGTTACTTTAACAAGTAGCGATAAAGAACTAATCGGACAAGTAGCTGCTCAGATCAGATCGCTTAGAAAAGTTGAGCCTTACAAAGGTAAAGGTATCAGATTCGTTGGTGAGAAGGTTAGGAGAAAAGCTGGTAAAACTGCTTCTAAATAATAGGGAATCATGGCTATTAGTAACAGTAGACTTAGAATTAAAAGAGGAATCAGAAAGAAACTTTCTGGTACTGCAGCAAGACCAAGAATCTCTGTATTCAAGAGTAATACAAGAATTTATGCTCAAATTATTGATGATGAACAAGGTCACACTTTAGTGTCTGCATCATCTGCTGAGCTTGGTGCTAAAAAGAACACCAATATAGATTTGGCTAAAGAAGTAGGTAAGAAGCTTGCTGAAAAAGCAACTGCTAGCGGAATTAGCGAAGTAGTATTTGATAGAAACGGATATATCTACCACGGAAAAGTGAAAGCTTTGGCAGATGGTGCCAGAGAAGGTGGTCTTAAATTTTAATTAGAGATGACACAAAAAATGAACAGAGTTAAGGCTAGTGACATCGACTTGAAAGAAAAGGTTGTTGCCATCAAGCGTGTAGCTAAAGTAGTAAAAGGTGGTAGAAGGTTCAGTTTCTCTGCAATTGTAGTAGTTGGTGACGGAAACGGTGTTGCAGGTTACGGTTTGGGTAAAGCAAACGAAGTAACTGACGCTATCACTAAAGGTATAGATGATGCTAAGAAAAACCTGGTAGAGGTTCCTGTATTTAAAGGTACTGTTCCTCACGAGGCTCTTGGTAAATTTGGTGGAGGTTTCGTTCTTGTGAAGCCTGCATCTGAAGGTACTGGTGTAATTGCTGGTGGTGCGATGCGTGCAGTGTTTGAATCTGCTGGTATCCACAACGTATTGGCAAAATCTAAAGGTTCTTCTAACCCGCATAACGTGGTAAAAGCAACTTTCGATGCATTGTTGCAAATGAGAGATCCTTACGCAGTAGCGGAGCAAAGAGGTGTTGAATTAGAGAAAGTTTTTAACGGGTAAGAGAAATGGCGAAGGTTATTATTACACAAACTAGAAGTACCATTGACAGACCTGAAAGACAGAAGAGAACTATTCAGGCCCTGGGCTTAGGTAAAATCAACAGATCTGTAGAAGTAGAGTTGACTCCTCAGATTGTTGGTATGATCGATAAAGTAAATCACCTTGTATCTGTAAAGGAAGCATAAGATGAAACTGAATACACTTAAACCTGCAGAAGGTTCTACAAAAACTAATAAAAGACTTGGTAGAGGTGCTGGCTCTGGTAAAGGAGGAACTTCTACAAGAGGACATAAAGGAGCTAAGTCAAGATCGGGTTACAAAAGAAAATCTGGTTTTGAGGGTGGTCAAATGCCACTTCAAAGACGTGTTCCTAAGTTCGGTTTCACTAACCCTAATAGAGTAGAATACAAGGCTATTAACCTTGATACTCTTCAGCAATTGGCTGAGCAGTCTGGTGAAACAGCTATCACTGTAGAAGTTTTGGCTTCTCACGGTTTGGCAGCTAAGAACGACCTAATCAAAGTATTGGGTAGAGGCGAATTGAAAACGAAGGTAGACGTGACAGCTCACAAATTCTCTGCTACTGCTGAGGCAGCAATTGAGAAAGTAGGAGGTACTGTTACAAAGCTTTAATCAGATGAAGAAATTCATAACTACGATAAAGAACATTTTTTCCATTGAGGAACTAAGAAACAGAATCCTGGCTACGCTAGGATTCCTTGTGATTTTCAGACTTGGGTCATTTGTGGTTCTACCTGGTGTAGATCCTACAATGTTGTCTGAGGCCGATAGCGGCATTCTTGGTATCCTCAATACTCTTTTAGGAGGTTCATTTAGTAGAGCTTCCATTTTTGGTTTAGGTATCATGCCTTACATCTCTGCATCTATTGTGATCCAGCTGATGACTGTGGCTGTTCCTAGCTTCCAAAAAATGCAGAAAGAGGGAGAATCTGGAAGAAAAAAATTGACACAGATCACAAGAGTATTGACCATTTTGGTAACTCTTGCTCAGAGTGTGGGCTATTTGAGAGTAACTATTCCTAGTGAAGCTATCTCTCCAAATGTAGATCCTACATTCTTTATGATCTCTTCAATGGTATTGTTGACTTCAGGTACAATGTTCTGTATGTGGTTAGGTGAGAAAATTACCGACAAGGGTATCGGAAACGGTATCTCAATGTTGATCATGATCGGTATTATTTCAAGCCTTCCAGGTGCTGCGTGGTATGAATTTATAACAACCAACGGAATGAGCAGAGCCTTGTTCTCAGTGGTGGAAATTTTAGTATTGTTCGGTGTTGTTATTGTAACTGTGGCTTTGGTTCAGGCTACAAGAAGAATTCCGGTTCAATATGCAAAGCAAGTAGTAGGAGGAAAAGTATATGGTGGACAGCGTCAGTTCATTCCTTTGAAAGTGAATGCGGCTGGTGTTATGCCAATCATCTTTGCGCAGGCATTGATGATTCTTCCAACCCTTATCGGTCAGATTTGGGCAGAGCAAAGCGACTTGGCATTGAAGATCGCCAACGTTTTTGCTAATCCATATTCTTGGCAATATTCTGTGGTGTTCGCCATTTTGATTATTGCTTTCACATTCTTCTATACTGCTATTACAGTTAACCCGTCTAGCATGGCGGACGACTTGAAAAGAAACGGTGGTTTCATTCCGGGTATTAAGCCGGGAAGACCAACTTCTGAGTTTATCGGAGGTGTTTTAGATAAAATCACATTGCCTGGTTCAGTATTCCTTGCCATCATCGCCATTCTTCCAACTTTTGCATACAATGCAGGTGTTGGGCAGCAGTTTTCTTACTTCTACGGAGGTACTTCACTGTTGATTATGGTGGGTGTGATTTTAGATACGTTGCAGCAAATTGAAAGCTACCTCCTGATGAGACACTACGAAGGTATGATGAAGTCAGGTAAGATGAGAGGTAGATCTCAGAATATGGCTGTAGCGTAATATGATCTTTTACAAGACTGAAGAAGAAATTCAAAAGATACGTGAGAGTGCCGAAATATTGGCAAAGACTCACGGAGAAGTAGCCAAGCTGATAAAGCCTGGTATAAAAACAAAAGATCTGGATAAAGTCGCTGAAGAGTTTATCAAAGATCATGGGGCAACCGGTTCCTTTAAAGGTTACAATGGTTTTCCCGCCACGCTTTGTATTTCTGTGAACGATGTAGTTGTTCACGGTTTTCCAAGCGAATATGAATTGAAAGACGGTGATATAATCTCTGTAGATTGTGGAGTCTTCTACCAAGGTTTTCATAGCGATTCCGCTTATACGTACCCCGTAGGAGACACATCCCCAGAAATTTTATCACTTCTTAGAGCAACGAGAGAGTCGTTGTATGTAGGTATTGAAGAAGCCAGGTTTGGCAACCGAATTGGTGACTTAGCCTTCGCCATACAAAAGTATGTAGAAGATAGAGGTTACACAGTGGTTCGGGAGCTTGTAGGACACGGATTGGGCAGAAGCCTTCATGAAGGTCCGGAAGTACCAAACTATGGTAAAAGAGGCCGAGGCCCTAAGTTGAATGAAGGTTTGGTAATAGCCATCGAACCGATGATTAATCTGGGAACTCGAAACATTGTGCAAGAGAGCGATGGCTGGACCATTAGGACCAGAGACAGAAAGCCTTCAGCACATTTTGAGCATACTGTGGCCATCTTCAAAGACAGGACTGAAATATTGACAAGTCATAAATACATAGAAGAAGTAGTAAAATTTTAATATGGCTAAACAAGGATCTATAGAACAAGACGGAGTGATAACGGAGGCATTGCCTAACGCTCAATTTCGTGTTGAACTTGAAAATGGACATGTGGTGTTGGCTCATATCTCAGGAAAAATGAGAATGCACTACATTAAAATTTTGCCGGGCGACAGAGTAAAGCTTGAAATGTCTCCATACGATTTAACAAAAGGAAGAATTACTTACAGGTATAAATAAAGAAAGATGAAAGTAAAAGCGTCTATCAAGAAGCGTAGTGCCGATTGTAAGATAATCCGCAGAAACGGAAAGTTGTACGTGATTAACAAGAAGAATCCTAGATTCAAACAAAGACAAGGGTAATTATGGCAAGGATTGCAGGAGTAGATATTCCAGATCACAAGAGAGCCGAAATTGGTTTAACCTATATTTTCGGTATTGGTCGTAGCTCAGCCAACTATATTTTGGCTAAAGCTGGTATTGATGTAAATACCAAAATTGGCGACCTGGATGACGATCAGCAGAAAGACATCAGAACTATCATTAGTGAAGAGTTCAAAATCGAAGGTGTTCTTAAGTCTGAAGTACAAATGAACATCAAGCGTTTGATGGACATTGGTTGTTACAGAGGTTTGAGACACAGAAAGGGTCTTCCTGTTCGTGGTCAGCATACCAAAAACAACTCTAGAACCAGAAAGGGTAAGAGAAAGACTGTTGCTAACAAGAAGAAAGCAACTAAGTAATAGGTGAGTTTTTTAATGCCGAAAAAGAATTAGAAAATGGCTCAAAAAAGAAAAGATAAGGCTAAGAAAAGAGTAGTACAGGTTGATGCTCTTGGACAGGCGCACATTAAGGCGTCTTTCAACAACATCATCATCTCTTTGACTAATCAGCAAGGACAAGTTATCTCTTGGGCTTCTGCTGGTAAAATGGGCTTTAAGGGTTCTAAAAAGAACACTCCTTATGCAGCTCAGATGGCGGCACAAGATTGTGCACAGAAGGCTTATGAATTAGGCTTGAGAAAAGTTGAGGTTTTTGTGAAAGGTCCTGGATCTGGTCGTGAATCAGCTATCAGAACCATCCAAAATTCAGGTATCGAGGTTACTGTTATCAGAGACGTAACTCCACTACCTCACAACGGATGTCGTCCTCCAAAAAGAAGAAGAGTTTAATTAAGAATTTAAGAAGTAATGGCAAGATATAACGGACCAAAGGCTAAAATCGCGAGAAGGTTTAACGATCCTATTTTCGGTCATAGCAAAGCATTACAGAAGAAAGCTTATCCTCCTGGCCAACATGGTAGAGGTAGAAGAAGAAAGCAATCTGAATATGCCATCCAGTTGATGGAGAAGCAGAAAGCCAAATACACTTATGGTGTGTTGGAGAAGCAGTTTGCTAACCTATTCGACAAAGCTTCAAGAAGATCTGGTATTACCGGTGAAATCTTACTTCAATTATTGGAAGCAAGATTGGATAACATGGTATACAGATTGGGTATCGCTCCTACAAGAAGAGCTGCAAGACAGTTGGTATCTCACAAACACGTTACTGTTAACGGTGAAATTGTGAACATCCCTTCTTATCATGTGCAGCCTGGCGATGTAGTGGCAGTAAGAGAGAAGTCTAAATCATTGGAGTTAATTTCAGATAGCGTTGCTGCTAACACTGTTCAGAGATATCCTTGGTTAGAGTTCAACAAAGCAGACTTAGCTGGTAAAATGATTAATGTTCCTACAAGAGATGATATCCCTGAGAACATTAAGGAACAGCTGATTGTCGAGCTTTACTCTAAATAATCAAATTAAGAACCTTTTAAACATTACATATATGTCGATACTCGCATTTCAAATCCCGGAGAAAGTGGTGATGGAGAAGGCTGACGATTTTCACGGTCAGTTCACGTTCAAACCCCTTGAAAAAGGCTACGGGGTTACTATTGGTAATGCTTTGAGAAGAATATTGCTTTCTTCTCTAGAGGGCTATGCCATCACAGGTATCAAAATTCCTGGTGTATTGCACGAGTTCTCTACTATTGAAGGTGTTGTAGAAGATGTATCTGAAATTATTCTAAACCTTAAGAAAGTAAGGTTCAAGAAAATCTCTGATACTGTTGATAACAAAATCAACGTAGTAATCGAAAATCAGGATAAGTTCACTGCAGGTGATATTGGAAAATTCACCAGCGCATTTGAGATCTTGAATCCTGAAGACGTTGTTTGTCACATTGACGATAATATCAAATTCGAAATCGAATTGACTATCGAAAAAGGTAGAGGATATCTTCCTGCAGAGGAAAATAAGCCTAGCGAACAAGTATTCGGTTTTATTCCGATCGATGCGATTTTCACTCCTATTAAGAATGTGAAATACAGCGTGGAGAACACCAGGGTTGAGCAAAAGACCGACTACGAAATGTTGGTTTTGGACATCAAAACTGATGGTTCTATTCACCCTGAGAATGCATTGAAAGGTGCTGCTCACATCCTTATCCAACACTTTATGCTGTTCTCAGATCAGAACATGATTCTTGAGACTGGTGCATTGGATGAGCCAGAGCAGGTTGATGAAGAAATGCTTCACATGCGTAAGCTGTTGAAAACTTCATTGAACGATCTAGATCTTTCAGTGAGAGCTTACAACTGCTTGAAAGCTGCTGATGTAAGAACTCTTGGCGACTTGGTGAAACTAGAGATTTCTGACATGATGAAGTTCAGAAACTTCGGTAAAAAATCACTTGCTGAACTAGAGCAATTGGTAGCTGAGAAGAACCTTACCTTCGGTATGGATTTGGCTAAATATAAACTGGAAGAGGATTAATAGAGATGAGACACGGGAAGAAAATCAATCATTTGAGTAGAACTGCTTCGCACAGAAGAGCGATGCTTTCTAATATGGCTTCTTCTTTGATTCAGCATAAAAGAATCACTACTACTGTAGCTAAAGCGAAAGCTTTGAGAAAGTTTGTTGAACCATTGCTTACTAAAGCAAAAGACGATTCAACTAACTCTAGAAGGGTAGTATTCTCTTACCTG
>JABXIP010000443.1 GCA_013373005.1 Cytophagia bacterium
GAACATCGAACATCGAACATCGAACTAAGCAACACCTTCCCCTCTGGATGCTGTCCAGATTTCAAACCATTCTTGTCTGTTAAGCTTAATATCTAAAGCACTCGCGGCTGCTTTTATTCTTTCAATTTTACCAGAGCCAATTACTGGGATAATGCCAGCCGGATGAGCCAATAACCAGGCATACATGATCACATCTATGGAGGTGTCATACCTATCGCTGATTTTATGGAGCACATTTTTGAGGGTCATTACACGGTGGGTTTGCGCATTAAAAATGCTTCCACCAGCCAAAGGCGACCAAGCCATAGGGTGCATATTCAATTCCTGACATAGGTCTATGCTGCCATTATCGAACTCGTGTAGCGCCACAGCCGAAATCTCAATCTGATTAGTAACCAACTCAAAGTCCATTGCGGCTTGAAGTGCTTTGAATTGCGAGGGTAAGAAGTTGCTCACTCCAAAGTGTTTCACTTTGCCCTGTTCTTTCAACTGTGTAAATGCTCTCGCAACTTCGTGCGTATCAATAAACGGATCGGGTCTGTGGATAAGAAGTACATCAAGCGCATCAATGCCCATCATTTTTAGGGAGTTTTCTGCCGACCAAACAATATGCTCAAAGCTCGTGTCATAATGCTTGATGAAATTTTCTGGTCTCTCTGCTGAAGTCAGTTTAATACCACATTTGCTTACAATCTTCAGTTGGTCCTTTAGATCTTGTCTATTCTTTAGAGCTTTCCCAAAAAGCTCTTCGCAGGAATAGTCTCCGTAAATATCCGCGTGATCTATGGTGTCTATGCCCAACTCCAAACAGGCTTCAACCAATTCTTCTATTTGTTTATCTGAGTAATTCCAGTCGGCTAGTCGCCAAACCCCTTGCACTAGTTGAGACATGCTCAACTCATTATTCAACTTGATTTGCTCCATCTGAATCGTTTAGTTTGCCAATGTCTTTAAAACGATAATTATAACAAAAACCATTGCCCGATATGTTGAAAATTCTTCACAACCCCAGATGTCAGAAAAGCAGACAAACCCTTCAGATTATAGAAGAAAGTGGTGAGATGGTAACCGTAGTTGAATACCTGAAAACCGTACCCTCGAAGGAAGAACTCCAGGATATAGTAAATATGCTGGGCATTGAGCCTCAAGACTTGATTCGAAAAGGAGAGGCTATTTATAAAGAGGAGTTTAAGGATAAAACACTTAGTGGAGAGGAATGGATTGAAGCCATGGTAGAACATCCCAAGCTAATTGAAAGACCCATTGTGATTAAGGGAAATAAGGCTGTTTTAGGTCGGCCTCCCGAAAAAGTAAAAGAGCTATTGGGTTAGACTTAGGCTCAATTACCCTTTGACCAGTTTGTTGATCAACCCGCTAAATATAAAACCATGAAAGGGTAGCACGCTGTACCAGTAGAGCCTTCCCCATAGCCCTAATGGTCGGAAGGTTGCTGTTTGAATTAGCTTTCCGTCTTTCATTTTGAATTCAAGCCAGGCTTCTCCGGGTAACTTCATTTCGGCAAGGAGTAAAAGCCTGCCTTCCTCTTTATCAGCATAAAGTACTCGCCAAAAATCTAATGCATCGCCTGCAGAGATTTTTACGGGGTTTGTACGTCCTCTTCTCAATCCGACTCCGCCAACTAGTTTGTCCATGTAGCCTCTGATTTTCCAGAGCCAGTTGCCATAGTACCAACCAGTTTTGCCGCCAATTCGCCAAATTCTATCCAAAGTTTTAGCACGGTTTTCCAAGGGTCTCATTTGTTCATCTTTAAAGCAGCCAAACTCTGGTACAGAAATAAAATCTGAAGTATTGATGTTGATTCCACTACTCGAATAGGAGTCTTTCCAGCTAGAGACAATCTCATTGTTTTGGATTTTGTCAAAGGCTCTAACTAGTGCTTCCTGATATGAAATAGGCTTTATATTGAGAATTTGGTTGATTTCATTATTCCGGCAAACCACTTCCACCTTCATGCTATCTACCAATGATGTAGCTAACTTGTAGGATGTGGAGGTAACAAAATACAGCCAGTAGGAGGAGAGTCTTGGTGTCATTACCGGCACCGTGATTATTCTACGAGGCAACTTGCGTACTTCAGCGAGGCCAAGAAGCATCTCTTTGTAAGTAAGAATATCATCACAACCAATGTCGAAGTTTCTGTTGAACGTCTCTTCTTTCATTATGCAGCCAACAAGAAATCTAAGCACATCTGAAACGCCTATTGGTTGACATTTAGTGAGGAGCCATTTCGGGGTGATCATGATCGGGAGTTTCTCCACCAAGTCTCGCATAATTTCAAAGGAGGCGCTACCTGAACCTACAATAATTCCTGCTCTTAAGGATGTGAAATGATAATCTCCTTTGGCCAGTTCGTCTTCAACTGCTTTTCTAGATCTTAAATGATCTGACAGGTTCGATTCATTGATGATTCCTCCTAAATAGATTACATGCCGGGTATTAGTTTTGGAAATCGCTTCCCTGAAGTTCTGTGCCGACTCCTTCTCTAGAGATTTGTAATTGCCCGAGGAAGACATGGAATGAACCAGGTAATATGCCGTATCTATATCGACAGGGATACTTGAAAGAGAGTCTTTTTTTAATAGGTCTACTTCTATAACCGATATGCTCGAAGCTAAAGAGGAGGGAGGGTTGAACCGTGTTTTGTCTCTGACACAACAAACTATGTTATGTCCTTGCTTAACCAATAAAGGAAGAAGGCGCTTGCCAATATATCCTGTAGCTCCGGTGAGTAGAATTTTCATTTCTTACCCTAATATGACCCGAAACAGCTCTTTTTGTTTAGAGATCTTTAAAGGTAAAAACCGGTATTCTGAAAATGATAGAAATGAAGTCTTGAGCTGCTGAACGGTTTGGCTATGGCGCGTTTTAATGCGCTATAGGTTTTGTTGTATGTAGTTTTTTTTTAACCTATTAAAAGCTTCTGTTCCTTCTTTAATTTTTCTTTCTATTGTACCTGGAATCATGGAGTGACCATTGTAAACTGGATGAGGACAAATGCTAAAAACACCTTCATTGGTGTCCAATTCGAGATTAGAACCCACAAAGCATATATCCGAAATTTGACCAGATGACTTCTTTGCATTAAAGAAGATGCCTTTAGAAGTAAGCTTAATTAAATGCTGGTTGTGCCAAATTTTACCATTAATCATTAATGGAATTTCTTTGGCGTTAATATCCAAGGCAATATCATATTTCTTATTCCTAATCTTTAGTATTTGAAAGCTACTTTCTATATCCCACGGAATAAAATCTCCAGAAACCCATTCATTATCTTTAATTTCTAATATTAGGTCATTTTGCTCGTTGTAAAGCTTAAGAGATAAATCCAACCGTCCGTTTTCATTTGACTTAACTTGAATCAAGTTATTTCCATCAACTGTAATTATCGCATTCTCCGTAAGAAATTGGTTATTGCCTAGAGTTATCATTAATAAATCCTGATTGACTTTAAGGTGCCCTTCAGCTCTATCATTAATAATATTTATTGGATTTGATTTTAAGTCCCGCTGCTCCTGCATTGTCATTGCTCCTACTGTCGCTTCATGGTGGCAATATGGGCAGAGACACATCATGTCTTTGATTCGAAAGTGAGGGTCATCTTCTGTGTATGGGAGAATGTGATGATACTCGATTATGGGTCTGCCACACTTGCAGCAACCGAATCCAGCTTCCTGTCTTAAGCTTCTCTTAACATCGGATGGTATAGGCTTTCTATCACTCATTTAATTACATACAACGTTATGTATCAGTAATAAATATGGCTGATATAAACATATAATGAAAGATTTGTGGCTGATAGCCATAACATAGGAGGGC
>JABXIP010000056.1 GCA_013373005.1 Cytophagia bacterium
ACTCATACTGCTTGGAGTAACTTCAAACTGTACTGTGGCATTCCATGGCTTAGTTACGCCATGGATCTCAATCTCTCCGTTCACTTCAGCTTCAAAGTTTCCTGCTTTCTTAAAGTCCAAGGACTCAAAATTGCTTAGCGTTCCTTTAAAGGTTGCCTTAGGGAATTTATCTGACTCAATATAGTTCTCGTTGAAATGCTCTTGCATTAAGCTTTTCTCGAATTCAAACCCTTTGATAAGCATAGAAACGGCAATGGTACCTTTTTCTAAATCTATGGCACCAAGGGCTTCTTTATTGGTGGCTTCAATGTCTTCCAATGGCGCATTAGAAAAGAAGTGAATCTCCCCTTTTCGGTCTACTAATGGACTTTGAGCTATGATCTGGTTTCCCAGACAGAAAGCCGCAATGAGTATAAATATGGTTCTAGTTTTCATTTTCTTTTGGGTTAAATCTTAGTTGTCCAAAGCGCCATCTGTTACCCAGCATGCGATCATATCAATCTCCTGCTGACTTAAAGAGCTATTTGGTGGCATGCTTTGATTTCCCGTTCTGGTTCTGATTCTTCCGGCATTGGCCTGTATATTCGAAAGCGACCTAAAATCGGGGAAGATGTTTCCATTATGACATCCGGAAATAGCGCATTTAGTTTCAATGATGGTTCTGATAGAACCCTGATAGCTTATTCCCGACAGAATCTCTACATTCTCTGTAGTTTCACAACCACTCTGGTCGGTGATACTTACAGTATATGAACCAGAGCCAAGGTTTTGGAAATGATTGCTCGTTTGAGCCACTCCACCATTGATGCGGAATTCGTAAGGCTCTGTTCCGCCTGTGGCAGTTACCTGAATGCTACCATTGCTGGTGCCACAACCGGCATCGGTTACAGCTAGGTTCTGCAGATTAACTCCTTCTTCATTTTGAACAGCAATGTTGAGCTCTGCAGAACAGCCGAAACCATCGGTTGCCAACACAGTGTAATTTCCGGCAGCAACATTCTCAAATACGCCATCGCCATTATTCCCCAATTCGTTTGAGGTGTAGGTATAAGGGCCTTCTCCTCCTGAAGCTCTCACGCTGAAACTACCATTTGAGTCACCACAAGCGGTATTGTTACTAATAAGCAGTTCTAGTTGAACAAGTGTTGTTGAGCATTCGACTTCAGGACTCATTTGATCCCAGGTGCAGGAGCTGATACAAAAGAGTATCAGTAAACTGAGCACCATGTTAGTTGAATAGGATGAAGTTGTTCTCATATCTCCAGTTATGTTGTGAGGAGATATACGATGCTTTTGTATTGTTCAGAGCATTAGCCCCTTCATTAATTGAAGAGCACAAGATTATTTACCATCAACCCATTGAGATTAGAACAAAAACAAGACTATCAATTATTGCGGTTTAAAATCACTCCTCTTTGAGCGTATGAACAGGATTAGCCTTACCTATTTTTAACATTTTAAAACCAATTACAACAAAGAGAATAGTAATCATTAAAAGCGCTACCATTATACCCTGTTTAGGTTGAAGGGTAATTCTAATCGCATAATCTTGTAAATACTTTTCCATAAAAAAGTAGCCTAAAGGCATGGCAAACAATAATGCTATAATCAGGCTTTTGAAAAAAGGAAGGGTTAACCTACTCACTAATTCAGAAACACTAGCTCCTAATACTTTTCTTATACTAATAGACTTAATTCTGTTATTGGCAAACATTACGGCCATTCCAAAAAGGTTCATAAATGACAGTAAGAGTACCACAAATGCTAAGACGCCAAAAAGCTGAGACATCTTAGACATTTTTACTACCGAACCGTTTTTCCGTTCATCCAACGCCATAATCGCTGGTACCTTTACGTTTTCATAGCTCTTCCAAATGGCCTGAAGACTTTCCAATAACTCAGCCCGATTTTTACCACTTGTTTTCAGCAGGTAACTATGAAAGTAATTCTCCTCTGGTAAAAAGATATGACTCAAAGGAGTTGGGTTACCCACTCCCCAATCAGCGTAGTTTTCTACTACCCCATTGATAACATGTGATGTACCATTAATTTGAAGCGTTACCCCAACAGGGTTATCAAGTCCGTGACGATCTACAAATGCCTGATTAACCATACACACTTTTTCAGAGCCGGACTCTGGAAATGATTTTCCTTCCAAAATTGAAATACCCATGGTTTCGAAGAAATTCTCTGAAACAAAAATCTGCGAAGGATTATCTCGTATCAAGCTGTCGTTCAGTACCATTTCAACCCTGGAAAAACCATTGAATTGGAACGGAAAAGGTCCTTTAGCTACTTGCTGAATATCAGAAATAGAACTCAACTTGTCCATTATTACCTTATCATTGGAACGGACTTTACTGCTCTGAAAACCAAATGCAATAACATTTTCGGTGCTGTAACCCACATCAAAGTGAGCCATTTTGTCCGTTTGAAGTTTCAGAATATAAACACCAAATACCAGACAAGTGGTGATAATGAACTGACTGGTTAGTAGAATCCTCTTGAGTAAAAACCCCGTCCCTCCCGGGTTAGTAAAGCCAGAGAGCACCTTAACAGGATTAAGTTTGGATACGACAAGTGATGGGTATAAACCAGCGACAAGACCGGTTATGACAGTAAAAGCGACAAGAAACAATATCACCTCTGGCTGATCTGATCTTAAGCCAATTGGCACTTGAAGTAACTCTGAGATTCGGGTTTCAGTAATTTCCAAGGCTACCAAAGTGATTAGCAGCGAAATGAAAGCGTAAACTATCGATTCAACTAATAGCTGACTGCGAATTGTAGCAACATTGGCACCGTTCACTTTTCTTATCCCTACTTCTTTTGCCCTTCTTAATGAAAGGCTCAGAGCAATAGCCACGTAACCTAAAAAGGCGCAAACCAAGACTCCTATAGTGATATACATCACTGTGTTGATCATACTTTTAGAGGCTCCGAATAGTGAAGAATATTGAGCGCCATATTCATAATGAGAAGTTCCCCAGTAAGTATCTTTAAGGCTTTCGGTATAAACACCTTTCAGCCCTTCTGTCTTAACCATAGTTTGGGCCGTGCTCCATAGATTACTTTCAAATGCATTAAGGTCATCTTTACTTTTGAGCAATACATGTGTCAATAATGCATCGGTCTCTCCTCCTTCCGCATTGTCAATATTGAATCGTGACATAGAAAAGAAAACATCAGGGTGCATAATGGACTGCTCGGAGATTCTTTCCATCACTCCACTAATATTGAATTCTCCCATTTCATCGACATGGATAGACTCACCTACTGGGTTTTCACCAGGAAATAAAACTCCTGAAAGTTCTTCTGAAATAACTATGTCATTTACACCACTGAGAGCAGTTTTTGAATTCCCATGCTTTAATGGAAAACTAAATACATCAAACACGTTACTGCTGGTATAAAATGCCTGATCTGTCAACAGATAAGACTCCTTATCAGCACTTAAGTAGACGTCTCCCCTAAGTGCATTCATCGTGTTTATCTGCTCAACATAAGGGTTATCTCTTTCTACTGTCTCCAACATGGAAAAAGGCATATACTGTTGGTAACCCTCAAAATCGAGCATTACATGATAGATACGATCTGCCTTTTCATGGTTTAGGTTTCTAGAATATTCGTACCGAACATAGATACCGGACATGACAAAGCAATACATTCCCAAAGCGAGAGAAAGTATCATTAATAATGTGTAGCCAGTATTTCTCTTGATATTCTTAAAGGCAGTCTGGATATAATGTCTGATTTTGTGCATTTATTCGTCTTTTAAAATATCTACAGGATTAATTCTATAAGCTTTGATGCTGTGGATTGAAACGGTCAGCAAAATGACTATTGAGGCTAAGGTTATGGCTCCCAAGATCAGAAATACCGGCATTTCAATCCTATAGGCAAATGATCTCAACCAATGTTCCATCCAGTAGACTACAATGGGAATCCCAATCAAAACTGCTAACAAAAACTTGTAGAAGCTGCTGGCATTCAAGATTCGTTGTATCGAGATAAAACCTGCTCCCAGAACCTTGCGGATTCCCATTTCCTTCATTCTTCTTTTCACTGAGTAGCCTGTAATTCCGAACAGGCCGATAAAGGCCACTAGAGTAGCAATAACAGTAAAGGTGTTGAGCATGGTAATCATCACATTCTCTTGTTTGTACTGAGCATCGATGCGATCTTCCAAAAAGAAATAGAAGTACTGATATAAGTCTGGAATGTTATGATAGTATTCTAAAACAGCTGCTGTAGTTTCAGGCCAATTGGCTCCATCTAGTTTGATTAAAAACTGGTTATTAGAACCTTCATAAAAGTGTTTGAATAGTGCCGGCTCAATTGCCTGCTTCTTTGAAGCAAAGTGAAAATCATTCACCACACCAATTATTGTATATAGAGAACGACCATAGTCGATCGTTTTACCTACAGCTGAGCTGGAGTCATACCCTAGTTTCTCAGCAGCAGTCGCATTGATTACAATTAGTTTTGAAGAGTCTTGATCCTCAGGTAGAAAGTTTCGTCCAGCCAAAAAGTCTATTCCAAGAGTTTCAAAGTAATCTCTTTCTATTTCGAATAAACGAAACTTAAAGTCGTGACCAGGGAAACTCATTGAAGAGGTAACATCATTTGGCAACTGACCGCCACCGCTAACTGACTTCACTCCTGAAATCTTCAATAATTCATTCTTATCTACTTCCCTCCTATGCCAATGCATATTATCCAGTACCAGTTGGTGTTCTTTATCAAAACCCAAATTTTCATTCCTCATAAAGTGCATTTGCCGGTTAGCAGTAGCAGAAACACAGATAAGCACAACAAATACCGAGATTTGAAAAAGACTGATAATCCCTATAAGTCTTTGAGATGAGAAAGCCCCATAACCATTCCTAAAAACGCTAACTACTCTGAGTCTTGTACTCAAATAAGCAGGATACAAAGAACTGATTAAAGCTATTAAAACAGAGAATATTGCGCCTTTTGCCAACAGAATAGGCTGATTGAGAACGCTAATATTAAGGTCTCTCTCAATGAGCGACTCCAATTGAGGTATTAGTAATTCAACCAAGATCATAGAACAAACAAAGGCTGCAGTAACATGTAAGAATGACTCTATAATGAACTGAACAAAAAGTTCTCTTTTACTAGCTCCTGCAACTTTTCGAACCCCAATTTCCTTCGACCTTTCAACAGACTGAGAAACAGCCAAACTGATATAATTGATAATGGCGCAGACTAGAATAAAGAAAGCCACAAGAGAGAAAACGGTTATATATTGCCGATCTGTTTTCTCCCTCACCTCATCTTTTACATCTAGTGAGTAATGGACATTACCAAGTGGCTGCAAGCTTAATGTTTTCCCTTCTCCATATTTATTGTTTTCCAAATAGAGGTTTGTGAGCTTACTTTCAACTTCACCCAACTCAGTGTTATTATTCAACAGCATATAAGTCTGTAATGCATTCATTGTAACACTCCAATTGCCATCTCCTTTATAGGAATATATCTTTTCATAAAGAGCAATTGCCTCTGCCTTAATAGATGAACTATTTGGCCAATCCTTAAAAACTGCGGAGATTACCAATGTCTCTCTACCATAATAATCTACCTCCTTGCCTATAACATCTGTAGTTCCATAATTTTTGAGTGCTGCCGATTCACTAATAAGCATGGAATTGGGAGATTCCAATGCGGAAGTCTCAGAACCACGAATAATGTCAATTGAAAAGATGTCTAAGAAACCACTATCTACTATAACCGTAGCGGTAGTAGATTTTTCCTCTCCCGGGTTAAATACAAAACCCATAGAATTGCTAAAAACACGAGTGAAAGCTTCAATACCTGCTATGGGTTCAACAAACTTAGGGGAAAATGCATCGCTCATCATAGCCTGCCTTTCGGTGCCAAAGTCACTTTCATAGCTTTGGATAACTCTGTAAATCCTATCCTTCTTTTCGTGGAACTGATCATAAGCCAGTTCATTCTGCAAAAACAGATAAATGATAAAGAATGAGCCCAAGCCAATGCTCAATCCTAGAATATTGAGACTAGCATAGAGCTTATTTCTTCTAATGTTTCTAATGGCTGTTTTGAGGTAGTTCTTAATCATGTGTTTTTAGTTTAAGGTCGTTTGATTAATGTTCTAGGTTTTATGTTTCATGTTAGCTCAACTTTGAACATGGAACATTGAACTGATTTATTCTTCCTTAAGTACATCTACAGGGTTAATCAAATAGGCCCTTATGCTATGTAGAACTGCCGTACTAAGGACAATGATACAGGCCACCGTAATTGATAATGTGATCAGACCAATAGGCAAATCAATCCGGTAGGCGAAAGAAGATAGCCAGGAGTCCATCCAGTAATAGACCACATGAATGGCTATGATCGTAGCCAAGATTAGCCTCAATAAACTGCTGAGGTTGAGCGTTTTCTGAATAGCCAT
>JABXIP010000363.1 GCA_013373005.1 Cytophagia bacterium
CATTGTAAAGTTTATCATCTACCACTTCTGGCATGCTGCCTGCAATTATATTGATGTTATAAGACACCGCCAGATGCGAGAATTCTTCCACAATGTCTGGAGTAAACTCTGCTAATTTTCTTATGGCATCAGCTTCACCCAGATGGTTAAACTCTGCCATCAGTGGTGCGTTGAAAAACTCAGGAAAAAGAGCGAAATCACTCTTATATCCGCTCAGAGCATCGATGAAATATTCAGCGTTTAAGAGCAATTCCTGCAAACCGGAATAAGGCCTCATTTGCCATTGTACAATCCCAAGACGAACAACGGTTTTCGTAATTGCGGCACTCTTGGAAGGTGCCTCATAATAGATATTATCCCAACGAAGCAGGACTGCAAACTCACTGCTGGCTTCATCACCTTCTAAGTAGCCTTTTAAAATAGCAACAGGGTGGAAGTCATTTGAAAGCTGAAAATTCAGAACCGGATCGTGAATTTCCTTCAGCCTGACTTTCTCTATATATTCTTTGGCTGTCAGTGCTTCTGCATGTTTATGATAATTAGGGATTCTTCCTCCAAAAACAATCCCTTTTAGGTTCATTCTCTCACAAAGATCCTTCCGATAGTCGTACATCCTGCGCCCGATTCTCATCCCTCTGAATCGTTCAAGAATAAACACCTCTATGCCATAGAGCAAGTCACCGTTAGGACTATGAGTATTAAACGTGTAATTCCCTGTTATTTGTCTGAAAGTATGATGCTCTTTGAAACCTCTGGATTTAACCATTATAGACAAGGCACATCCGGCAATTTCTCCATTTACCTTAACCACTATTTGCCCTTCAGGAAATTTATTGAGCAACGATTGAATATGATGCTCTTTCCAATAGGCATCGGGCATACTGGAATAGGCGCTAATCATAGCTTCTTTCAATTCTTGGTAATCTTCTATTTTCAAAAAAGACAGTTCTATATTCTGAAAAGTTTTATCCATATAGGTTATATTTGGCTCAACTGAGATTATATGAAACGTACATTAATTGTTGTGATTATAGCTTTTAGCTCGTTCACCTATTTATCTGCACAAGATATAGATAGTATTGTCGATTCCTTAGTGGCAAGGAGGTCTATTACCGAAAAGGTAACGCTTAAATTATCAACCTATAATTCATCTGAATGGTTTGAAGTAGCTGGAAGTAATGGACAACCTGGTTTCGACATTAGACCCAATGATGCTATTATGAATAGAGTAGGGTTTAACTATAGGTTTCTGTCTTTCAGCTATAAGTTTCTGATTAGTGCATTGCCACCCAATGCCGATGATGAAGAGAAAGGAGAAACTACCGCTAATGGTTTTAACTTTGCTCTTTCCCCAGGTCAATGGGCCACCGATTTTAGTTGGGATAAAACCAAAGGGTATTATTTAAGAAATACCGATGATTTTGATAATACCTGGATGGATGGAGATCCCTATTTTCAATTTCCTAATCTCGAATCGCAAATTTTCAGAGCCAGAATAGGTAGAGTACTCAACCCGGAATACTCGATTAATGCAGTCACCACTCAAACGGAAGAGCAGCTAGCCAGCCAGGGAACCTTCTTGCCTAGCCTAAGACTAACCTATTATACAGTTAATGATAAGGAGCCATTTGGCCCAAATGTAACCACTACTCAAAGGGCTAGACAGTTTGAAGCTATTTTTTCGGTAGGCTACTTGTATACTTTAGTTCTTGGAAAAGGTTTCTATACATCTGTGGATTTGCGACCAGGCTTAGGTTATTTGAATACAGGGTTGCTTACCAGATTTGCCAATGCCAATGATATTGAAACTAATACTGACCATTTCGTAACAGGGTTCGATACAGACCTTCAATTAGGATATAATAGTTCTAAATTTTTCACTGGCATTAGAGGTTCTTACGATCATTATGAGCATGATCAATATGAAACCTCTGCGGCCAGAATCACCAATGAACGCTTAAGAGTAGAGTTTTTCTTTGGCATCAGGCTGAAAGCTCCAGAACAAATGAAAGCCAATTTGGATAAGGCAGAAGCTAATATGCTTAAATATATGGTCAAGCGTAAGCTAAGAAGGGAAGAGCGAAAAAAGCAAAAGCTCAATCAGAATTAAGCTCTTAAATACTTAATAATTCAATCTAAATCAGACATGTACTTACTTGAAATTAGTTCCAGTTTCAAGTGATGCTCCATTGTATAAATCAACTATGAATAAACTTTCATTCTACCCGATTTTAGTATTCTTACTATTGGTTGGCTTTAATGCCAAGGCACAATATGATACAGAAGTAGATTTAGGTGTAAGGGCCAACTATCTTGGAGTTCAGTTTACCGGAATTGATAGAAATGAGGTTAAAAGTCAGGGAGGAACATTTCAGTCTAATGGGCTTTCATTTGGTGGCTTTTTTCAATTGAGAGTTAACCACTTCTATTTTCAGCCGGAACTTTTATATAGTAGAGTTTCTACTAAACTCGGAAACCAACTGAATACAGGTGGAGCACAGCCCTATACATATGGTGAATATGATTTTGTTTTTCACTCAATAGAGGTTCCTCTTTTATTGGGCTATAGAACCTCTTATGGTGATGCAACAATAAGAATTGGTGGTGGACCAACTTTCTCATTCTTAGCTAAGGTTAATGGTGAATTATATTTAGAACCAGGTCCCGAGGTACGAGATATACCTCAAGATGAAATTGATGCCTTTAATGATATTACACTAGGGGCAAGAGTCGGTTTAGGGGTTGATGTAGGTTCCTTTATCATAGATTTTATGTATGAAAGAGCCTTTAGTAAGGTGGGTGAGGAGATCAATAGGTTTACCCCTGTTGTTTCTGGAGAAGAAAGCTCATTCCTTATCGGAGTGGGGTATAAGTTCCTGAAAATTAAAAGATAGAGGTTAAATAAAAAAAGGAGCTATTTAGCTCCTTTTTTTATTGTTGTGATTCTAATACTGTTTAAAGATCGAACCTAAGCCTATATCTTTTACTTGCTATAAATAGGAGATCTCTTTAGTAGAAACTTTAAGGTCTGTTGGTAGGCATCTTCATTAGGCCAAAATGA
>JABXIP010000044.1 GCA_013373005.1 Cytophagia bacterium
CGGCCAAGCGCTTCTGTTTCTGTTCCAGCCAAGAGCTGTAATTGCCTTGCCAAGGAATGCCTTCGCCACGGTCGAGCTCAAGAATCCATCCAGCTACATTATCAAGGAAGTATCTATCGTGAGTAACGGCTATTACAGTGCCTTTATATTGTTTTAGGTGTTGCTCTAACCAATGTACAGATTCGGCATCCAGGTGGTTGGTAGGCTCATCGAGTAGCAAAACATCTGGCTCTTGAATAAGCAAGCGGCAAAGAGCAACTCTTCTTTTTTCACCACCGGAAAGGTTTTCAATTTTAGCATCTGCTGGAGGAGTTCTCAGTGCATCCATGGCTCTTTCTAGTCGGCTGTCTAGCTCCCATGCATTTTTCTGATCGAGCAACTCCTGAACCCTGGCCTGATCTTCAATGAGTTTATTCATCTTATCAGGATCTTCCAATACATCAGGGTCGGCAAACTTTAGGTTAATTTCTTCGAATTCTTGCAAAAGAGACACTACATCTCCAGCGCCTTCTTCCACTACCTGCTTCACTGTTTTGTTCGGGTCCAGTTTCGGCTCTTGTTCCAACATGCCTACCGAGAAACCAGGTGAAAAAACTACTTCTCCCTGATAGTTTTTGTCTACTCCGGCAATAATCCTCAACAAGGAAGATTTTCCTGATCCGTTTAGACCCAAGACGCCAATTTTGGCTCCATAGAAGAAAGAGAGGTATATGTTTTTTAGTACTTGTTTTTGCGGAGGGTAGATTTTGTTCACCCCAGCCATTGAAAAGATGATCTTCTGATCGCTCATATTGGAAAATTTAGGCTCAAATATGCTAAAAATCGTGCTCCTTTTGAGTGCTATTGATTGATTTACTTAATTTCGGCCACCTAGCTAGATTTAAATTAGAGTAGTGGAATACGGTTATATAAAAGAGGGAAAAGTTTTTAGGAATGCCTTTTTGGATTTTCCTGAAAGAGAGATTGGTGTGGTAAAGGAAAATGAAGAGGCTACAATGCAATACTTCATTGAGAAGTTTGAATCTCTTACCAAGGAAATTGAAGAAGTAAAGGAGAAGGTTGAAACTCAGACTAACAAGGGGTCATATCTCATGAAGGTTTCGAACCTTAAAGAAGGACTTTCTGAACTTGATGCTCTTGGAGACTTTGTGGCTGCCCACGATACGTTGACCAAAATAGAACAAGAACTCAACCAATACATTGTTGATAATAGGCACAAGAACCTTCAAATTAAGACTGCCCTTCTCGAAGAATTAAAGACTGTAGCCAAAAGCCATGAATGGAAGTCTGCTACTGCGGCAATCAAGGAAATTCAGCAAAAGTGGATTAAAACCGGTGCCGTAGATTCAGAGCACAAGGAAAGAATTGAAGGTGAATTCAAGGAGCTAACCAATTCTTTTTTTGAGCGGAAAACTGAGTTTTACGCGGAGATAGAAAAGATGATGCAAGAAAAGGAAGCCGACTACCTGAGCTTCCTGGAGAAGGCTGCAAAAACTTTGAATGATGCCGATGCTTCTCAGATTAGAAATATTCAGAAGCAACTAGTTGAAGAATGGAAGGGGCTAGGGAAGATTAAGCCAGAGAAACATTCTGAGTTCTGGGGCAAACTTCAAGTGCTTTTCAAAAAATCGGGAGCAATGGCCAGGAAATCTCAGCAGAATAAAAAGGCCTCTGCGGAAGAGAATGAAAAGCTAAAAAGACAAATGCTCGACAAACTGAAAGCTTTAGGTGAACAGCTTGCTCCTGAGGTGAACCTGAATCAGGTAAGGAAGGAATGGAAGAGTATTGGTTTTACTCCCAAAGAAGTGAATAATGAATTGAATGAATCATTCATGCATTTGACAGGAATTATCAGCGATAAGATATTCCTCAATCAGTTGCTCGAGAAAAAGGCAAGAAAGGGTATGTCGGATGTCGATAGAGGTAAGCTGAGAATAAAGTTGCTCTACGATTTGCTGAACCGAGACATCAGCGAATTGCAGACTTTTGAGCTAAATGTAGAGAAGTTTAATACCGCCAAAGGGCTCGATCAACTGCTCGATCAGAAGTTAGAGCAACAAAAAAGAAAAGTAGAGATAAAAAGGGAACTTCTCAAGCAGCTGAAAAGTGCTCAAAATGAAGGCTAGGGGTAGTTTCTTGAGGTATTAAAAATGCTGTAAAAAATTGAGGCTAAGCATTTGAATTTTAAATATTTATTCCATTCTTTTGCACGCCAATAAAAAAGAAGAGAAATGTACTGGACACTTGAATTAGCATCATATTTAGAAGATGCGCCATGGCCGGCCACTAAAGACGAATTGATCGATTTTTCGATTCGTTCTGGAGCTCCTTTGGAAGTTGTAGAAAACTTGCAAGAGTTAGAAGATGACGGCCAACCGTACGAGAACATTGAGGAGATTTGGCCAGATTATCCTACAAAAGAAGATTTCTTCTTTAATGAAGACGAATATTAAGAATTTTAACCCTGACAGAAATGTCAGGGTTTTTTGTTCTAGAATCGCTTACCACCCCTCTTAGGCATTTTCCGTCTACAGCAATACCCTTCTGTTTATTTTAAACTTTCTGATTATATTACTCCACTTATCCACATTCGCGCTGGATTGTATGAAAAAAGATTGTTGACATTTCAAACGAGTAATTCAAAATGAATTTAAACCTAAAAGCTAAGCAGGAGAGAACCTTCGATGCTATTGTGGTGGGTTCAGGAATTAGTGGTGGCTGGGCAGCTAAAGAGCTGAGTGAGAATGGCCTGAAAACACTTGTTCTTGAGCGGGGTCGGAAGATCGAGCACATCAAGGATTATCACACTGCTACTATGGACACCTGGGATTTACCTAACAGAGGTACAACACCACCAGATGTAATTGAAAAGGACTACCCTAAGCAAAACAGAACCGGCTATACCACTGCCGAAGCACACCGTCATTTCTTTGTGAAAGATAGTGAGCACCCTTACCAAGAAGATACCCGTTTCGACTGGATGCGTGGTTACCAGCTTGGTGGTAGATCAATTGTTTGGGGTCGTCAGAGCTACAGATGGAGTGATATTGATTTCGAAGCTAACTCTAAAGATGGATTTGGAGTTGACTGGCCTGTCAGATACAAGGATATTAAACCATGGTACGACTATGTAGAGAAGTACATTGGGGTAAGTGGTGAGAACAGAGGTTTCAAGCAACTTCCTGATGGTCATTTCTTGCCACCAATGGAAATGAACTGTGTAGAACAGGATTTCCAAAAGGCAATTGAAAGCAAGTGGAACAACAGATGGGTTACCATTGGTAGAACAGCCCACCTAACACAGCCATTATCAGTAAATGATCCTAATCACCCAAATCCGGGTCAAAGAAGCCAATGTTTGTTTAGAGATAGATGTATGAGAGGCTGTCCTTATGGAGGTTATTTCTCTAGTTTGTCTTCTACACTTCCTGCTGCAGTAAGCACAGGAAATGTAACTATTCAAACCGATGCTATTGTACATGAAGTAATGTATGATGCTAGTACCGGCAAAGCGATTGGCGTAAGAGCCATCGATCAGAATACCAAAGAGTCTACAGAGTACTTTGCTAAAGTAATTTTCCTTTGTGCATCTGCTATTGCATCTGCAGGCATTTTGCTTCAGTCTAAATCTGACAGATTCCCTAATGGTTTGGGTAATGATAGTGGCGAATTAGGTCACAACATAATGGACCACCATTTAGGTGTTGGAGCAGGCGCTAGTGTAGAAGGCTACGAAGACAAATACTATAAAGGAAGAAGAGCAAACGGAATCTATATTCCACGTTTCAGAAACCTTGGTGGTAGCTCAAACATGAAAAACTTCGTGAGAGGTTACGGATATCAAGGTTCTGCATCCAGAGAAGGATGGGGAAGAAATATTGCCGAAATGAGAAATGGCAGAGTTGGTGGAAACATCAAAGATGCCTTAATGTCTCCAGGTGGATGGACAATGGGTTTCATGGGCTTTGGAGAAACTCTACCTCAGCACAAAAACTACATGTATCTTGATTATGATAATCTTGATTCATGGGGTCTTCCGCAAATGAGGTTCGATACTGCGAACTTCCACGAGAATGAGTATGAAATGAGAAAAGACATGGCTGCTGCCGGTGCGGAAATGCTCGAAGCTGCTGGGTTCAAGAATGTTTATACTTATGACAATGGTCCGAATATGGGCTTAGGTATTCACGAAATGGGAACTGCAAGAATGGGTAGAGACCCTGAAACTTCTGTAGTGAACAAGTGGAATCAGGTTCACGCTTGTAAGAATGTGTTCATGACAGATGGAGCGTTTATGGCTTCAGCATCATGTGTGAATCCATCGTTGACTTACATGGCATTCACTGCTCGTGCAGTTAACTATGCAGTTGATCAATTGAAAAAAGGAAACATTTAAACCATGGAAAGAAGAGAAGCACTTAAAAACTTAGGATTTGGCTCAGCGGCCATATTTTCTTCCAGTATGTTGTTTGGAGCGTTGCAAAGCTGCTCTCCTCAACCTACAGTAGATTGGGTTCCTGTTTCTATGACAGCAGAGCAGGCAGCTCAACTGGAGAAAATTTGTGAGGGTATTTGCCCAAAAACAACCACTCCTGGAGCTACTGAAGCTGGTGTAGCCAATCATATCGATCAGGCATTATCGGTTTTGAAAACCGATAAGGAGGTTGATTACTTCAAGAAGGGTATGGAAGTTTTTGTGAAGAACTTTGATGCTAACCAAGATGTAAAATTCAAAGATGCCACAACTGATCAGGTGACAGCGGTTATCAACTCATACTACAAGAAGTACGATGAGAATCCGGAAATTCTTAGAGGTCTAAGAAGCGGAATGAGAGAAGATGGAGAAAAGTCTGGAGAGTTCCTCGAGGCCTACTTCGTTACGCAGGTAGTTGACTCTACTTTTAGAAGTTACTTTACCAGTGAGTTGGTAGGTGAGACAGTGATGCCTTACGATCCAATTCCTGTAAAATATGAAGGATGTCTTCCATATGAGCCTGGACAAAAGTCCTGGGCTAGTGTGTGATCATCATTAATTAAACAAAAAACCCCGATGGAAACATCGGGGTTTTTTGTTCACCGATTTTAAGAATTTAGCCACCGCATTGATGAATGGCTTTTTTTATTGAGTAGACTTTATTTTTTTTAAATGTTGCATTGTTAGCCGTGCGGACTAGTCTATTCATAATTATAGTAGCCTGTTTTTTTATCACACCCACACTTAGAGGGCAAGAGGAGTTCTCGGTACACTATTTAGTAGACTCTTCAAGGCAGCTGACATTAGATGATGTTTTAAGTCAGTCTTTTCAAAATACTTTCGATCAGCAATTAGTTGAGAACTCGAATTTCGGGTTCGATAAAAGTGCCTATTGGTTTAGAATTAAGCTCAACGATCCTAAAAATGAGCCACTGATTTTGGAAATAATACAAAACTCTTTGGACAGTGTCACCCTCTATCAGAAAGCAGGGATAGAATGGAAAAGTAAAACCCTCGGGCATTTGTTCAACCCAAAGGAAAAGGAGTTCGGAGGAGTAAATTATGCCTTTGAACTTTTACCAGATGCACAGAAGCACTACATCTATGTTCGGGTAAAAACATCGGGAACAGTAGCAGTACCCATAAGTATTAGTTCAAAAAGTGCGTATAGCAAGTTCAACATAAAGATGACTCTTTTTCTGGGAGTGTTTTTTGGTTTGATGCTTGTTATGGCTATCTATAACTTGCTACTATATACCTATCTAAGAGATAGGGCATATATCCTTTATGTAGGAGCAACCATTTTTGGCTTGGCAACCAGTCTGGTTTTGAATGGATACGGGTATTTATTTTTATGGCCCGAGAATCCACATATTGATGACCACATTTATTTGACTTTTGCCGGCCTAAGCATTGTTTGCTCAAGCCGATTCGCTGCTACTTTCCTTAATCTGAAAAGGTTTGATCCTAAAATGGATAAGCTCCTTTGGGTAGTGGCCGGAGCTGGGTTACTGATGTCCTTTCTTAGTCTATTTTACAACGCTCAACAGCTCCTTCTCTATGGTCGGGTATTGGTACTCTTCTCGTTTCCTACTTACATCTATATAGGAATTAGAACTTACCGTAGAGGCTATGGTATTGCTCTTTATTATGTAATTGCCTGGATACCGTACATTTTGGGGTTGATTTTGGTTACGCTACGAGGTGCCGGCTTAGTTCCGGAATTGGTTGTTACTGCCTATGGAATTGAAGTAGGCGGAGCCTCTGAAGCAGTATTGTTCTCACTCGCCTTGGCCGCTCGTATTAAGGGCATGAGAAAGCAGTTAATAGAAAAGGAACTGGAAAAGGAACAATTCAAAACCAAGCTGCTTAGTGAGCAGAAAGAATTGCTTGAAAAGACTGTAGAAGAAAGAACCTTTGAGCTACAAGAGGCCAACCAAACCAAGGACAAATTTTTCTCCATAATTGCACATGATTTGCGCAGTCCGCTTATCGGGCTTCAGGGAATAGGTCAGAAAATGGACTATTACCTGAAGAAAAACAAAATGGAGAAGCTGATGGAAATGGGCGGGCAAATCGATACTTCTGTAGATCACATTAACCACCTATTGAATAATCTGCTCAATTGGGCAAGCAAGGAGGCTGGGCAGATACCTTATAACCCTGCCCCAATTGACCTAAAGGAGCTGGTTGAAGAGAACATTAAGCTCTATCAATCGCTGGCTAAGAGTAAGGAAGTGAAGATTGAGCGAGAGCTTGATGAGGTAACCGCCAATATAGATTTGAATACCATTTCAACCGTAATACGAAACCTGCTGAGCAATGCCATTAAGTTTTCTCCTTCAGGTGAAAAGATTAAGATTTCACTAAAGCTTGAAGCAGGCCATGCAGAGTTATGCTTTAGCGATAAGGGTCCGGGCATTAGTGCGGATGTACAAAAAAAACTGACCAGTGAGAAACTCAGTGCCAGTAAAAAAGGAACAGGAGGAGAAAAGGGCTTCGGGCTTGGCTTAAAGCTTTGTAATGAGTTTGTAAGGTTGAACAAGGGCTCTTTCATTATTCAAAGTGTTCCCAATGGAGGTACCGAAATTTATGTTCGGTTACCAATGGTCTGATTCTGGTTAAATTAGACTTGCACCTGAATATTTAGTGCTCGCACACAGAAAGTCGGTAGTTCACGACATTTTTTGATTCAATCCGATTAAAGAACCTATGTTGCTATGACATCCAATAAACTAAACAAAGTGAAAGCCCTCATTGTAGAAGATGAATTGAACTATGCCGACACTCTGGAGATGTTCATAGACGAATTGGGCTATGAAGTTTCTGGAATTGCCTCATCAGGTAAAGAGGCTCTGACTGTATTTGAAAAAGAAAGCCCTGATCTGGTCTTGATGGACATTAATCTTGAAGGCGAGCTGACAGGCATTGATCTGGCTAGAATTTTTCAAGGTCAGAAGCCTACACCCATTATATTCATTACCTCTTTCGATGATTCTGAGACCTTCGCTAAAGCCAAGAAAACTGGCCCTTTTGCTTATCTGATTAAACCTTTTGATCCACCAACGCTGCAGAGAAGTATTGAACTGGCTTTGGAACATGCTTATGCAGAAGGAGAGCAAGTGTTTGATAATCAGGAAGAAGTGGTTCTGGCGTCATCTTGCTTTTTTGTGAAAGATAGAAACAAGCTATTCAAAATAAAGCTGGAAGAGATTCTCTGGGTTGAGGTAGAAGACAAGTATTGTATGATTCACACCAGAGAGCGGAAGTTTACTTTAAGACAATCGCTGAAGGAGCTGGCAGAAAAGCTAGATCCGGCAGTGTTTGTGCAGACACACCGATCTTACATTGTGAACGCCACAGAGATTGAAGATATAGACCTCACACTTTATGTAGTTACCATCAATGGTACAGAAATTCCGCTGGGCAGAGGCCATAAAGATGAGTTAGTCAATAGATTACAAACCTTATAAACACAACATAATGAAAGAATTAAAGGAATCGGATTTACAAATTGGTGATATTCTCATTTTTGAGGATTTCAATTTTGAGTACGGTAAGCTCTGGAAGCATTTTAAGAAGGACGGCCTGAAAGGAATATTTTATTATCTGCTGCACTACCTGATTGCCTGGTTCGATCCGGGAAAAGAGGGAGAACAGTATCGTAATATTTATCATGCAGCTGTTTGGGGTAATGTCGATGTTAACAGGGATAATAATGGGCTCCCTTCATTTGAAAATTGTGTGGTTCAAGCCGGAATAAGTGGTATTGGTTGCGCCTCTTTTGAAGATACCATGTCTCATGAAACTGTGATGAATGTTTATGTATGCCGAAAGAAAAACCAACCTGAATCATTCGAGCAAGACATTAATAACTCTGTCCGCAACTTTTATAAAGAGATAGGGAGCTACTCTTTTGAAACGGCCTGGTTGTTGGCGGTTATTTGCTCTTCGCGCTATTCCAGTGGAACGATTTACAAGATTTTAGAAGCAAAGTATGGCAAGCGGAAAGCCAAGTTCATTGTCTCTTCTATTCTTGAACTTATTAATAAGTATAATAATGACCATCAGAGAGATATGGTAGCCTGTAGTGTTCTGGTGGCCATGATTTATAAAAATGCGGGCTATGAGTTGCCGGTAAATGTTTTTGAAGCCATAAATAGCGAATTGCCAAGCCCTAAATTTGATTTAGACGAATTAGATGAGAATGAGCTGATGCAAGCTGTAAATGCTGAAACGCTAGGCGACTGGCCAACTTTGAAAGAAACGGTAGTTACGCCACGTCAGCTCATGGAATCTCCCGATGTTGAGGTTGTGGGTGTTTTGAGGCACATCAAGTGAGGAAGTGAGTTCTGTATTTGAGAGCTTTTACCCTCGGTCCCTAAAGGGAGGCAAATGAGACAAAGATTGCTAATGTGATTTCGCTTTGTGCCCCTTTAGGTGCTAAATCACAAATCACAAATCCCAAGTTCCAATACTTCCTAATACCACCTATCGTCCATGGACTATTGACCATTGGCCAATCTTTACTCCCGTCTTCCGTCCTCGGTCTTCCTACTTTCAGCCCAAGCTCCAAAACTTCCTAATACCACTTATCACCCATGAACTATTGACTATTGACTATTGACTATTGACCAATCTACCAATTCCCTAATTCCCCAGTTTTTCACCTTCACACCCAAAAACCTGCACTTCACGCACATTTTTAGATACGTAGGGTAAAATGTTGGCAGCTTTATTATTAACAAGACCAATTACTGCTATGTATGCTTGCGCAAAACAGTTGATTTTCCTCTTCCTCTTGGTATTTCCAGCTCAAGCCTTCGCCCAGGCACAAATTGAGGTGAGCGCTAACAGCAACCCTGTTGCCAATGGCTCCATCGCTTTTAGCACGGAGAACTTTACCGACTTTGGTGCAGTGTTCAACCCACCAGACGATGTCAACGGCAACCAAGTTGAAAAGACCTTTACCATTACCAACAATGGCGATGCCGATCTGGTGATTTCAGACATCAGTCTTGTAGATGTAAAATCTTACTTTGCCATCACCACCAATGCCACTGGTACCATTACATCAGGTAACTCAGCTGATTTAGTGGTTAATTTCAATAGCCATGCCTTTGGTTTGGGATTTGCAGAAGTACGAATAACCAACAATGTAACCAGCGAGCCATATACATTCTTTATTTCTGCAAAAAATATAGCCTGTGAATCTGGCGAATGTTTTGGGGTGGCCGATGATGCTGCCAATGTATGTTCGGGCAGAGGCACCTGTACCGGGGCAGATACTTGCGAATGCAACGCTACTTATGGTGGGTATAACTGCCAAACTGCCTACCGTTGGGACGATGGCTCATTAACAGTGACTCGTAGTCTCGATTTTTCTACCCAATTGATATTAGGTTCAGAATTGGACGATCAGTCCGTGCATGAAGTTATTGTTGAGATCAAGACAAGCCCTCAGTTTCCTGGTACTTTTGGACTAGTCTTCGGATTGGTAAGTAATCCGCCAACAGATACGAGTCACCCTATTGGGTCAATTGAAGGTGAGTACGGTTATATTAGTGATGGAAATAGTTTTGCTAATGATCAACAGGCTAGCTATGGAGATGCATTTGATGCAGGAGACCAAATCAAGCTAATCTATGATGGCCCGAACAATACCTTGAGCTTTGCAGTCAAAAAATCTGGAGAAACGGAGTTCATCCTTCAGGGAGATGGCCCCGCTTTTTCTGATCTTGATTTTGGAGATAGTAACCCGGCCTTTGCTATTAGCCTTCAATGTTTAGGCGGGTGTGAGTATGTGATCAGGTAAGGAGAGGGAATTAGAAAAATCAAGCACCAAATCCCAAGTTCCAAAACCTCCTTATACTAGCCATCGTCTATTGACTATTGTCTATCCACCATGGACTGCTTCCGTCTTCCGTCCTCTGTCTTCCTACTTTCAGCTCAAACTCCAAAACTTCCTAGTATAACCTATCGTCCATTGACTATTGACTATTGACCAATTCACTAGTTCCCCAATTTCCTGCATTCGCACCCAAGAATCTGCACTTTACGCACAAAAGCCAATTCCAGACAATAATTGAGAGCACATTGATATTGAATTAAACCTCGAATGTCATGTCTTCATCAAAAAAAACAACTCACAAATCTAATAGGCTTTTATTGGTCTTGGTTTTTATGCTTTTATATCTGAATGCTTTTGCTCAGGCTCAGTTGAGTGTTTTAGGCAATGGAAATGAAATCCGAAGGTTTTCGGCCAGTTTTCAATCGGATAATTATACCAATTATGGAGTGGTATTTAACGAAGAAGATGATGTTGATGCCAATCAGATTTCTAAAACCTTCACTATAGAAAACAATGGCAACGAGGATTTAGAAATTACGAATATCAGTTTGGTAGATGCTCACAACTTCTTTGATATTACCACCAATACCACGGCAACTCTGGAGCAAGGAGAGTCACAGGATCTTACCATAAATTTCAATGCCAACAAATTTGGTGTTGGGTTTGCCCGTGTAATTATTGACAGTGATGACCCTGATGGAGAGTTCTTCTTCTATATTAAAGCTAAAAATATTCTCTGCGATGGTTCATTCGATTGTTATGGAGTTTCTGCTAATGATCCTACTGCCTGCTCGGGCAATGGTACATGTATTGCAGCCAATACCTGTGAATGTGTCGATTTGGTTACAGGAACTAACTGCCAGATACCCTTAAGGTGGTCTAATGGCAAATTGACTGCATCAGCTTCCTTTGATTTCGATCCAAGAATTTTTTACGGCCCGGAAATATCTGATCCTAATAATGTTTATGAGTTTCGGATTAGAATCAATGCCATAGACATCTTTCCCGGCTCTTTGGGAATAAGTGTTGGGCTTTTTAATGACCCTCCTCCTGATCCTACACACGACATAGGGTATTATGGTAATGAATATGGTTATTTAGGAGGAACGGGTCAGAAGTTTTTTAGCGGAGATAGTGAGCCTTATGGTGATAAATTCTCCAAAGACGATATCGTCACGATCATATATGATGCTCCGAATCAAGAACTATTTTTTACCGTACAAAGACCTGGTCTGCCCGTTGCTGAACAAGGTTTAGCTTATAGTGGAGTTCAAACAGTGGTAGGGAAGTCTCTCTACATGGGGTTAAGCGTCAATTGTTTTGGTAATTGTCAATTTGAAATAGTCAATTAGTCATGCGTATTTCAATAAGACTTTTCGTCATAGCTTGTTGTCTTTTAGCCAAAATAGCTCTGTTAGCCCAAGAGGGGCTGGTTTCTGTTCAAAACAGTGGTGATGCTAATGCCAATATCATTTATCAAAAAACGGATGGAATTACATATTACTCCACTTTTGACTGTGATGAGAATCCGGTAACATCTTCAACTTATCTCATTCAAAAAAATGGAACTTCTTGGGAGATTTTGAATGAAAGTAATGAAGTTATTTATACAGTTGAATATGACTCTCCGACCCCTCCAGCTTCTGGTTGGGTAGTAACCGCAAATGGCACAGCTCCGGCTCCGAGTTTATCTGGAGATGTTTCAAATACAGCTCCAACAGCTACCAGTGTTTCCATTTCAGGAACCTTTGCTTTGAGTGAAGAACTTACTGGAAATTACACTTTCAGTGACGTGGATAATGATGATGAAAGTGGTTCAACTTTTAAATGGTATCGCTCAGATGATGCTTCAGGGACAAATAAAGCTGCGATTTCTGGGGCTACTTCAAAAACTTACACACTTACCAACGATGACTTAAATAAGTACATCAGCTTTGAGGTAACTCCGAATGACGGTAATAATGCTGGGACTTCTGTGGAGAGTGCTTTGCAAGGCCCCATACTCGTTCCTTTTGTTGTGGCAAGTATTGAAAGGCAAGACCCTTCTGACGAAACTGTTTCTGCTCAAAGTGTAACTTTCAGAGTCACCTTTCAGGATAAGGCGCTTAATGTTACCGAAGATGATTTTTCCCTCAATTCAACTGTCGATGGTGAAATTGCTTCGGTTACTGAAGTAAATGCCAGGACATACGATGTTTTGGTTAATAACCTCACTAATGCTGACGGCTTTTTGGCCTTACAGATCAAAGGAGTAGATGGTGTAAGCGGGACCAACGATATTCAAAAAGCCAACTATGACACTACAACCAAAACCATCAGTCAAACCGATGATAATGATCACTTAGGTCATGATAAACTAGGGCAAACATTCACTGCAACTACCAACAACTATCTAACGGCTTTTACCATTTTTCCGAAAGCCGGAATCCACGACTTTAGCGGAACTGCAGACCTGAAGCTGTATAGTGGTAATGAAGATGAAGGTGGCGCTACTTTACTTTCAAGTCAGTCCATTAGCATTAGTGACAATACGGATGCTGCCGGGCAAACCTTTGTATTTGAATTTCCTGTGCAACTGACCCAAGGAGAGCTTTATACTATTTTAATGGACAACTTCAGTGGAACTGGTTCCAGGGCATTTTATTC
This sequence comes from Cytophagia bacterium, assembly GCA_013373005.1. Classification (GTDB taxonomy): domain Bacteria; phylum Bacteroidota; class Bacteroidia; order Cytophagales; family Cyclobacteriaceae; genus Roseivirga. Next base: position 12,972 of record JABXIP010000044.1, read on the forward strand.
CAGTACATCCGGTAACTATCCTGATGGACGGGTGATCTTTACCGGAAACAACTCAGGACATGCAGATTTCGACTTGAAAATCGACATTTATGAAGGAGCATTATCAGCCGGAGATGCCCTTTTGTCAGATGCACCGGCCACCAATGAATCGTACACTATGGAGCGGTTCAATTACGTTCCAACCGCAACTGATGTAGTCATTTCCGGAGTCTTGGCAGTTGGGGAGACACTCACTGCCACATATACTTGGCAAGATGGTAACCCGGAAGACACAGAAAGCGGCTCTACTTACAAATGGTATCGCTCTGATGATGCCCTGGGTAGCAACAAAGCTGCCATTGCCGGGGCTACTGGAACAACCTATCAATTCACAAATGACGATACAGACCATTACCTGAGTTTTGAAGTTACACCAAGCGATGGTATAGCCACAGGTGATCCTGTAGAAAGTAATCTATATGGAAAGCCCGACTTTGAATCCTTAAATTCTGCGGTAGTTTCAGAAACTTCTGAACCTACAGATGTGGTTTTGGATATTAATGCCTCCACTAGTGTAGGAGGAACCCCCGACCTCAACATTACTTATGCGATAAGCGGTGGCACCGATGCTTCTCTCTTTGATATTTCTGCTTCGGGAGAATTGATCTTTAAAGCAAGCCCAAGCTGGGATAACCCTTCAGATAATGACGCCAATAATATCTATGAGCTGGTGGTTACCGCCTCCAGTGACAACGACCCTACTGAAAATACTCAGAGCATATCCATCTATGTTTTCCCTGATGCTGAACTGGTAGTCAATGACCATGAACAAATTGGAGAATCTTTAGAAAGTGAGATTGGTGGAGCTTTTGGATGGGCTGTTTCTCTAAGTGCCAATGCACAGATTATGGCTGTTGGGGCTAATAAAAGTAATGATGTAGCTACGGAAGCGGGCAAAGTGAGGATTTATGAGCGTGTTGGCTCCACCTGGCAACAGTTAGGCAGTGACATTAATGGAGAGGCTCAAGAAGATGAATTTGGAACAGAAGTAAGCCTTAGTGCCAATGGTAAGATTCTGGCCGTTGGAGCAGATAAAAACGATAATAATGGCCTCAATACCGGTTATGTCCGGATTTTTGAATATAACGGTTCCGACTGGCAACAGTTAGGTAACAATATTGAGGGAGAAAATGTGAATGACAATTTCGGAATCTCTTTAGACCTGGCTGCCAATGGCAATATCATAGCTGTTGGTGCCAATGGTAATGATGATGCCGGTGATAACTATGGTCAGGTAAAAGTATTTGAATATGATGGTACTAGCTGGCAACAATTGGGAGAGTCAATTAATGGTGAAGCGGCTGGAGATGAGTCAGGAAAATCTGTAAGTCTCAGCTGGGATGGAAAAACTCTGGCCATTGGTGCGCCTCTTAATGATGGAAATGGGGTGAGTGCAGGTCACGCAAGGGTGTTTCGGTATAACGGTACCACATGGCAACAATTGGGGGGCGATTTAAATGGAAGTGGCGATTATGATAAATTTGGAGATAATATAAAGTTAAGTGCCGATGGTAAAATATTGGCTGCCAGTAAACTAAGGGACGGAAATGGAGTGAGGATATATCGGTTCGATGGAGCAAGCTGGTCACAAGTCGGAAGTGATCTTACCGGTTTTTATAATCAGATTAATTCACTTGAATTAAATGCTTCTGGAAACATTCTTTCAGCAGGAAGTTCGATTACCTTTTCGAACAATCTTAAGGGTCAATCCAAAGTATTTGGTTATGATGGATCAAACTGGGTTCAAATGGGTTCAGATATTCAAGGAAATACAGGAAGTCTCTTAGGATCGGGCATCGCTATGAGTGCCAATGGATTGACTTTCGCGGTTGGAGCTTTTGGTGGTCTTGGTTATGTGAATTCATACGAACTGGTCATCAAACCAGAAGCAACAGATGTATCAGTTTCAGGTAACTATGAGGTTGGTGCCACTCTAACCGGAAGCTATACCTACAGTGATGGTTTGAATACACCAGAATATGGTACTACTTTCCAATGGTATCGGGCAGATGATGAACAGGCATCGAACAGAGTAGCTATTGTAGAAGCCACAAATACAACTTATACGCTCACAGAAGATGATCTTGAAAAATATATAAGCTTTGAGGTAACACCTGGTAATAGCAATTATGAAGGATACCCGGCCGAAAGCACTCCACAACTATTTACCTTTGAAGTGCCGGCTTTCAGATATGCCACAGATAAAGCTATTGGTTTTAATGACGGTGGATATATCAGTTTAAATGGACAATCAGGTTTAGATGCCGGAGACGCCAATGACAATTTCTCAATTGCACTATGGCTGAAAAGTACCGATACCAATGCAGCCTTGTTCGGAGAGTTTGTGAGTGGTTCAAGTCGCACACGAAATTACCTCACGATAACAGAGGGTAAATTGGCCTTCGATCAATATGACCCATCTGGTGGTACTACCATATTCGATACACCAATAAACACGGGGGAGTGGGTACATGTAGTATTAGTTCAGGAATCAGGCACTCGTAAGGCCTATGTAAATGGTGTGCTTGAATCGACAACTGGTACTTCAGAAGCTTATGGAGGTGGTTCGCCAAACCAGTTCTTCATAGGTTTCCGTGGTGGAAGTTCAAACGGGAGCAACTTTACTGGTGAAATGAATGAAGTGGCCTGGTGGAGCAAAACCTTAAGTGCTTCCGAAGTAGCAGATTTATACCAGGGAATCATTGACCTGAATGATGCTGACCTAATAGGATACCTGTCTTTCAATCAATCAGAAGATGAGAATATAGTGGCAGATATAGGCAATGCCGATGGAGTTATGGCTGATGGTATGGATGCAGCAGACCGTGTGGCTGGTGTCTTTGACAATGACCTCGTTGTAGATGAAAATCTTAATGACGGCCAGGTAATTTCCGAGTCGCTTATTCTATCTACCACTAACCCTGCAACATATACCTTGCTCGATGCTGATGGAGCTCCGGTTATTATTAATGATGAAGGAAAACTGGAATTAACTGAAGATTTAAATACGGTTAATGCTCAATATACCATAAGATTCAAAGTGGAAATACAGGGTGTTGAGTATGCGTCTACCTTAGAGCTTGAGGTTCAGGATAATACATCCCCAACTTTAGTCAGTGCCACCAAAGATTCGGATACGCAGATTACGCTTACTTTCAGTGAACCGGTTCAAATAGTTGGTGCCGATGTCGCTAACTTTACAGTGGAAGATGGCAATAACAATGGTTTCTGTGTCCTGTCGCTAACTGATGGTATCGCAGAAGATAATCAGCTGATCCTGGGGATGGATGATTTGAGTTCTGCGGTTTCTACATTAACAATCACTTATGACCCTTCTACAGGAAGTATTGGAGACTTAAATAGTAATAATATGGTAGCCGATGCTACGGGAGTTATGATAACCCTGAATCAGGCTCCAACAGTTTCCAGTGTTTCAATTACAGGAACCATAATAGAAGGAAATGAGCTTACAGGTAATTACGACTATTCAGATGATGAGAACGATGATGAAGTCGGAACTGTATTCAAATGGTATCGTGCAGATGCTGCGAATGGAACCAATATTGAAGCTATTGCAGGAGCTACCAACAGCACCTATACTTTGGCTGAAGAAGACCACGAAAAGTATCTGTTCTTTGAAGTAATTCCCTCAGATGGAAATTCTAACGGAGTGGCGACAAGAAGTGGTGCAACTTATGTGCAGTACCCTAGAATTACATCCGTATCCATTCCACAAGTTGTGGTCAATGTAGATGATAATGTTACTGTTACCATTCGGGCTAACCAGACTGGTCTTTCATTACAATCAGGAATAGTGAATGGCATAGCCGTAACAGGCTTCAGCGATGAAGGTGATGGTACTTATACTGCCACATATACGCTCAAGGAAGACCATACCAATAGGTTTGCTAATGATGATATTCCGGTGAGCTTTACTTTGGTTGATGATAATGGAGGAGTAAGCAATACCTACAACGATGCCATTAGCCAAATGGGAGATGCTTTAAGAGTCTTAGATGTAAGTTCTGCTCCTAGTGTTGCATATCAAAACTTTGAAGATGACGGTGATGACTGGAATTACACGGAAGCTTCAGAGACTTATGACCTAAGCAACGTGAGAACATATTTTGAGGTAATGCCTCAGCATAGAAATAGCGAAGGTAATATCACTTCAACTGACGATAGAGGGCCTTACATTATTTACCCGCAAATTGTAGATGATCTCGTAGCTACTTATGACTATAATAGTGCAGATGCGCCAGCGTCTTTCAACACAGTGACCGGCACATCAGTATTTGAGCCTCATGCAAGCACCCTTCAGGACAGGCTCAACTTTGGAGTTTTCATGAAAGACAGGCTCCCTTATATCTACTTCTTGTTCGATAATGCTCAGGAAGATCCAAACTTTAGACTGGGAGGAGAGGCAGCATTTAATGTTACGCAAGAGGTGCCATGGAATGGTTATAACCCAATAGTATTCTTTGAGGATCAGGAAACGGTAGGAGATAATGCCAATATAGATTTTGCTGATTCTCTGGCATACTATGCAGACCAAGGAGTACTTAAAACATCGTTCAAGTGGGCTCCTGAGGCAAATGATGGAATGATCTACGGGCCGGTGGTAAACAACCTAATCATCGATTTTGATTCATCTTCTGTTGATAATCGATATGCGCTTTACGGTCACCTCGATACTTTCGATGGAACATTAAGGCCACATAAAACCAGAACAGATTCTAATGAAGATTCAGAGCTTAGTTTTGAACTTAAGCAAAGCGGTTCTGCTGTTCTCGTTAATAATCCTGACGATGGAGAAGATATTGTGGCTTCTACCAGCTCTCTTAACAGCCCAGCCAATGGAAGCAACTTCCTCGATTTTTACAATGAGTCTGGAGTTGATATAGCAACCACCCGTACCTATACCTTTGATGCTGTGGACTTAACAGCAGGAGACGAAAAGCTCCTCAGCTTTAGTTACTACGCTAAAAATCTTTCATATCCAGATTCGCTGTTTATTCAGGTTTCTTACAATGAAACACCAGATTGGGATTCTGCTGATGAAGAAATCTTCCTGACTGAAAGTGCGGATAGTTGGACAGACTTTGAAATGAGAATTCCGGGTGATAAGGAAAGCATTGCATTGAGAATTGTTTCCAAAACAGACGATGAAGATGATAAAGTGAGCTTCGATCACTTTAGAGTAGTTGAGATTGTAGATGAAATTGCACCAACATTGGCTATTACGAGTAGCGCTAACCCTGCCAGTGGACCATTCACAGCTACTTTTACCTTCTCGGAAAATGTTACTGGCTTTGATATAAATGATATTTCAGTTGGAAATGGTGAGGCCAGCAATTTCAATACAACAAGCGCTTCAGTTTACTCTGCCACCATTACTCCAGCTTCTGATGGTGAAGTGACAGTAGATGTTGCTGCTGATGTAGCTGAAGACTGGATTGGTAATGCCAATACTGCGGCAACACAGCTCAGTGTAATCAATGATCAAACAGCCCCTGCTGCTCCAATTGTAGCAAGCATTTCAACAGATGCTGGAAGCAGTGCTACGGATAATTTGACCAATGACCAAACGCTGGAAATTAGTGGAACGGCTGAGGCCAATGCTTCTATAGAGGTATTTATTGGTGGAAACAGCATAGGGAATACCACAGCTGATGGTGCAGGCAACTGGACATTCGATCATACGGGTTCAACCCTTACAGAGAATACACATAGCATCACTGCCAAAGCTACAGATGCTGTTGGTAATGAGTCTGTTGAGTCAACTGCCTTAAGTGTAACCATAGATATTACTGCACCAAATGTACCAACAGTGGGGGCAGTAGGTGATGACAATGGCCCATCCAATTCAGACTTTATCACCAATGATCAAAGCTTGGTTATTGGTGGACTTGCTGAAGCCAACAGTAGTGTGGAAGTATTTATTGATAATACAAGCGTTGGTACAACCACAACAAATGGACAGGGGACTTACCTATTGGATTATACAGCTACAGATTTATCTGAAGGTGA
>JABXIP010000144.1 GCA_013373005.1 Cytophagia bacterium
GATTAGAATTCCAATTCGGTTGCCAGTCATACCCTGGATTGGTAGTGAGTCTCTCCTCCCATTTTCCTAGTACATCAGACCGATAAAGGTCGAAATTACCATCTGCCTGTTTCAGGTAAACTACCTGCTCCTTCAGGCTATCGGAAGAACTACATCCCCAAGCCAAAAGAATCAGTAATGATAAAATTCGATACTTCATAGAATCTAAACTGAGGTTAACGTTTTGAGTTTAAAATTGTAGAAATTCACATTAATATACCTAAAGAAAACTTTCTTCAGGTTTTATATGTTCCGACATACAAAAAAGAAATTATGAGCAACTCCATCATCAGAATAGAACGTCTACAGTTTCCATGGCAAACCCAGGATCCATTCCTGTTTTGTGCCTTCCACAACGATAAATTCCCTAAAGGGAATGGAAAATTAGGCCCATCTACAGGAACTGCAGGCCGAGCAATTGGCTCTGACTTCAGTGGAAAAGATGGCTGGAGCATGTATCATGGTGATACAGTACCCGGCTTCCCTGCTCACCCGCACGTAGGTTTTGAAACCATCACCATTGCAGAAAAGGGCTTGGTAGATCATTCTGATTCGCTGGGGGCTGCCGGAAGATTTGGTAATGGCGATGTGCAGTGGATGACTGCTGGTGGTGGTGTGCAACACTGTGAAATGTTTCCTCTCTTGAAGGATGATGAAGAGAACCCTCTCCTGCTATTTCAGATATGGCTCAACCTACCAAGTGCTAGCAAAAAGGTTGATCCCTACTTCGGTATGCTTTGGCATGAAGACATTCCCATCTACCATCACACTGACAATGGAGGCAAGAAAACTGACGTGAAAGTTGTAGCCGGGGAATTGGGAGACATTAAAAAATATGCCCCTGCTCCAGATTCATTTGCTGCAAACCCGGAAAATCATGTAGCCGTTTGGATGATTGATATGGAAGTAGATGCGGAATGGACTATTCCTGCTGCCGATGCTTCTGCCAATCGAAGTCTTTATTTGTGGAGTGGAGATTCTGTAGAAATAGAAGGTGCCGAAGTGCCTAATATGCATGTCGTTAAATTGAAAGCCGGAGAAGAAACTACCATCAAGAATGGTTCTCAACCAGCTAAATTCTTATTCCTTCAAGGTAAGCCTATTGGCGAACCAGTGGCCACTTATGGCCCGTTTGTTATGAACTCCAACCAGCAAATCCAGGAGGTAATGATGGAGTATCAGCGTACACAATTCGGTGGATGGCCGTGGCCTTCACATGCCAATACTCACGATCCTGCCCGAGGCCGTTTTGCCAAACATGCCGATGGCAGAGTTGAAGAAAAGGGTTGATTGGCTGGACAATCTGGTGATGAGCTAATTTGATGATTTGGTAATTATTCAATTATCACTTGGAAACTGCGTTTGGAAGTCATTTCGAGCGCAGGGAGAAATCCTATACATTCCTACAGGATTTGCTTAATGTATAGGATTTCTCAAGAGCAAGACATTGCTCACGGCAACCTGTTTTTAGACGCTCGTAATTTGAGATTTAACCTCAGTTCCTTAGCTTACTTAATCAAACCAAATCTCCTCCTATGAAAAAGCTATTCTTCGCGCTTATTTTAGTGCTTTTTTCAAGCTCAATCTTTGCTCAAAACCTTGTTCAGGCAGTTCCTGAAGAAGTAGGTATGTCAACCGAAAGGCTGGAAAGACTTACCAATACTTTTCAGAGTTATGTAGATAATGGGCAACTACCAGGTTCAGTAGTGCTTGTGGCGAGAAAAGGGAAAATCGCTTATTGGAATTCCTTTGGTCAAAGTGACATGGAAAGCAAAAAGACTATGACCACCGATGCAATCTTTAGAATTGCCTCACAAACCAAAGCCATTGTCAGTGTCGGGGTAATGATGCTCATGGAAGAAGGTAAATTGCTGATTACTGATCCGGTAGGTAAGTACATTCCCGAATTTATGGAAACCACAGTTGCCGAACCCACAGGAAACGGCAAATACAAAGTGGTGAAAGCCAAAAGACCTATAACCATCAGAGACTTATTGAGCCACTCTGCCGGCATTGGCTATGGCGAAGGTGTTGCCAAAGAAGAGTGGAATAAAGCCGGTATTCAAGGCTGGTATTTTGCTCATCGTGAAGAACCTGTGTTGGAAACAGTGAAACGAATGGCTGCTTTGCCAATGGATGCACAACCGGGAGAAAGCTTTGTTTATGGCTACAATACCGATATTCTTGGAGCCTTAATAGAGGTTGTTTCCGGAATGCCGCTTGATCAGTACCTAAAAACCAAAATCAACGATCCACTAGGAATGAACGACACCTATTTCTACCTACCGCTAGACAAGTCAAATAGACTTGCTACTGTTTATTCTTCTTCAGACAATGGCCTGCAAAGAGCACCAGACAAAGGAGGAATGGTAGATCAGGGTCAATATGTAAATGGTCCAAGAAAGAGTTTTTCTGGTGGAGCAGGTTTCCTCAGTACTGCCCACGATTATGCCAAATTCCTGCAAATGATGCTGAATGGCGGAGTTTACAACGGACACAGAATCCTCTCTCCAAAAACGGTTGAATTGATGACAACCGCCTACCTGAAGGATGATATGTTTCCCTGGAATCCGGGAGTAGGTTTTGGCCTGGGCTTTTCTGTCGTTACCGATTATGCCGCTAGAAGCAATATGGGCTCAAACGGTGAATTCGCTTGGGGTGGTGCTTACCATTCTACCTACTGGGTAGATCCGAAAGAAGAGTTGGTTGTGGTTTACTTTACTCAGCTTATTCCTGCCATTGGAGTTGATGATCATGACAAATTGAGATCATTGGTGTATCAAGCGATAGTGAAATAAAAATGGCTTTGCACCGTCATTGCGAGAAATGAAACCTGTGCTAACAGGGTTTCATGGCGCGGCAATCCGCCTGTTGTATACATGATTCTTCCAAACAGACGGATTGCTTCGTCTCAATCTTTTGCTAGCGCAAAGCTTGCTCCTCGCTATGACGGTGCCAATGCATTGGTCAACAAAAAAGCCCTCAAAAGAGGGCTAATTGAACATTTAAAATTCATCATTCACAATTACTCTTCCACCACCAATCGGTAAAGTCCTCCGCCTTCAACGCCAACGTAGAGGTAGCCATCATTGCCCATTTCTACATTACGAACTCGGCCAATGCCTTCAGCAATTTTTTCTTCTTTCACCACTTGGTTGTCTTCAATCACCAAACGAACCAAGTAGCTGAATTTCAGTGAACCAACAATCAAATCGCCATCCCAACCATCGTATTTAGAGTTCTGCACGAAAGCCATTCCGCAAGGCGCGATAGAAGGCACCCAATACGTAACAGGCTGCTCCATCCCTTCACGGGTTCTCTCTTCGGTTATCGGTGTCCCATCATAGTTGATACCGTAGGTAATCACAGGCCAACCATAATTAGCTCCGGCTTTGATTAAATTCACTTCATCGCCACCCTGTGGACCGTGCTCATGCTCCCAAATCTCACCAGTGGTCGGATTCAAAGCCAAACCCTGAGGATTTCTGTGTCCGTAAGAATAGACGGCTTCCTTAGCTCCACTCTGGCCAACAAATGGATTGTCTGATGGGATAGAACCATCATCATTCAGTCGGTAAACTTTTCCACCATCTCGGGTGATATCCTGAGGGTTTACATCGCGATTAAATCGATCACCAATAGAGAAATAGACATGATTCTGGGCATCAAAGGCAATTCTACTTCCAAAGTGTGCTCCAGCAGTTGTGTTTGGAGAACCTTTGTAAAGCATTTCGAAATTCTCAAACGAAGAGCCATTCCATTGTGCTCTACCAAGGGCTGTCATGGCACCACTGCCCTCTCCTTCATCACTGGCATAAGTAAAATACACCCATTGATTACTTTCAAAATCTGGGTGCA
>JABXIP010000171.1 GCA_013373005.1 Cytophagia bacterium
AGAAGACTCTATGCAACTGATGCTTCAGCTTACCGAGAATTGCCTCTTGCTGTAGCCATACCTAAGGGCAAAAAGGACCTGGTTACGCTGGTTAAGTTCTCTGCTGAAAATGGCACCTCGCTGATTCCCAGAACGGCAGGTACCTCTTTGGCAGGACAAGTAGTGGGCGGTGGCATTGTAGTAGATATCTCCAAACACTTCAACCAAATTATTGAAGTCAATGCCGAGGAAGGTTACGCCTGGGTGGAACCAGGAATTGTTCGTGATGATCTGAACAAGCACCTCGAACCATACGGATTCTTCTTTGCTCCTGAAACCTCTACAGCCAACAGGGCCATGATTGGTGGAATGATTGGAAACAACTCATGTGGCTCTAATTCAATAGTTTATGGTAGCACCCGGGAACACCTGCTTGAAGTAGAGACCATTCTGGCCGATGGCTCTGAAACATGGTTCGGTCCAATTGAATCTGGCGAATTCCTGAACCGATGCAACGGACTTTCAACTACTGGTTTACTCCATAACAACATCTATTTTGAGAGTCGTGAAATTCTGAATGACGAAACCAATCAGGCAGAAATCATCCAGGGCTTTCCGAAAGCCGATATTCCGAGAAGAAATACAGGATATGCGCTAGACATGCTACTTAGGCATCAGCCTTTTACTGAAAGTGGAACGCCTTTCAATTTCTGCAGTCTGATTGCCGGTTCCGAAGGAACGCTGTGCTTGGTTACCAAAGCGAAGATCAAACTCACGCCTCTTCCGCCTAACAACAAAAGACTGGTTTGCATCCACTCAGAAACCATTGATGACAGCCTGAAGGCGAATTTGGTCGCTTTGAAATATGCACCATCGGCCTGCGAGTTGATGGACGATTACATTCTGCAAGCCACCAAGCGCAACCCAATGTATCGTGAGCTTCGCTTTTTTGTTGAGGGCGATCCGCAAGCCATTCTGGTGGTTGAATTGAATGGAGAAACACCAGATGAGGCCGACCAAAAAGTGACGGACCTCATTTCCGATCTAAAAGCGGCAGGTAGAGGATATGCCTATCCTGTCATTCATGGTGAACAAATAAAATCAGTCTGGAATTTACGCAAAGCTGGACTAGGGCTGCTTTCTAATGTACCGGGCGATGCCAAAGCCGCACCTGTAATTGAGGACACTGCGGTAGATGTGCAGGATTTACCTGCTTACATTGCTGAATTCAATCAAATACTTGAAAAGCATGGCTTATACTCAGTGCATTATGCGCATGCCGGTTCTGGAGAATTGCACCTGCGTCCCATTTTGAACCTCAAAACAACAGAAGGACAAAAGCAATTCAGGGTGATTGCGGAGGAAATTGCAACACTGGTAAAGAAATACAAAGGCTCCCTTTCAGGAGAACATGGCGATGGAAGACTGCGTGGAGAGTTCATCCCTCAGATGGTTGGTGAGCATAACTATGAGCTCATTAAGAGGATGAAGCAGATTTGGGATCCACAAAACATCTTCAACCCGGGCAAAATAGTGAACACCCCTCCTATGGATAGTTCGCTTAGATATAAGAAAGATCAGGAGACCAGGGAATTTGATACCATGTTCGATTTCTCCGAGAACCAAGGCATTCTTCGCAGTGCCGAACTCTGCAATGGATCGGGAGACTGCCGCAAATCCGAGCTCAGCGGTAGCACCATGTGTCCCAGCTATATGGCTACCCGAAATGAGAAGGAGACTACCAGAGCCAGAGCCAATATTCTGAGGGAAATGCTGACCCGTTCAGACAAGGCCAATCCTTTTGCCCATGAAGAAATTAAGGAAGTAATGGACCTTTGCCTGAGCTGCAAGGGCTGTTCTTCGGAGTGCCCCTCTAATCTAGATATGGCCAAGCTCAAGGCTGAATGGCAGTATCAGTATTATCAGGAAAAGGGAGTGCCTACCAGAGCCAAGCGTATCGCTCATTTCTCAAAAAGCATGAAGCTGGCTAGCAAGGTGCCTTGGGCTTATGATTTGGTTTTCGGAAATCAGTTGACCGGAAACCTGGCCAAGTCGATTGCAGGTTTTGCTAAAGAGCGAAGCATGCCTGAGCTATCCAGAAAACCATTGAAGACCTGGTTGAAGAAGGATTTCAAGCCGAAGACATCCGACAGAAAAGTCTACTTCTATTGCGATGAATTCACCAATTACAACGATGCTGAAATTGGTAAGAAGGCTGTTCTATTACTTGATAAACTAGGCTATGAGGTTATTTTCGTAGATCACCCAGACTCTGGAAGACCTCAACTTTCGAAAGGTTTATTGGATGAAGCCAAAGAATTGGCTCAAGCCAATGTAAAGCTATTTGCTGATCTGATCTCGGAGGATACGCCAATCCTTGGTATTGAACCTTCAGCCATACTGACCTTCCGCGATGAGTTTATCAGCCTTACCCGAGGTGAGTTGCAGGAAAAGGCCAGAAATATCTCCAAAAACGCCTTAACCATTGAGGAGTTCTTAGCCAGAGAAATTGACCGTGGCCATATCAAAACAGACCAGTTTACCGAACAAAAGAAACTGATCAAGGTTCATGGACACTGTCATCAGAAGTCGCTTTCCAGCATGACTCCTACTAAAAAGATCCTGAGTCTGCCGAAGAACTTTGAAGTACATATGATTCCATCAGGTTGCTGTGGCATGGCAGGGTCATTTGGCTACGAAAAGGAACACTATGATCTCTCTATGCAAATTGGAGAATTGGTGCTCTTCCCTACTGTCAGAAAACAACCGGAAGAAGTAATTATAGCCGCTTCAGGCACCAGCTGCCGCCATCAAATTAAGGATGGTACAGGAAGAAAAGCGCTGCATGTGGTGGAAATCTTACACAATGCACTGGCATAGGCAAATAAGAAACGAAACTCAAATCCCTTTCGTCATTGCGAGGGAGGCACGACCGTGGCAATCTCCTAAATTGGAGAATGGGACTGCTTCGTTCCTCGCAGTGACGTTCTGGAAACTCTTTCTAATACTGCTATTAGGTCTAGTCTTAGCTAGCTGTTCCCCCAAAAAGAACACTCTAACCATCGCCACAGCTGCTAATATGCAGTTTGCTATGAATGCCTTGGTTGAGGCTTATGAAGCTGAAACTGGAACTCAATGCGAGATCATCCTAGGTTCTTCCGGTAAACTCACTGCGCAGATACAACAAGGTGCTCCTTATGACCTTTTCTTCTCTGCCGATACGAAATATCCAGAAGCACTGAAAGCATCAGGAAATACCGTTGGTGAGCCAATTATCTATGCTCAAGGGCGGCTCGTGCTTTGGTCTATGAAGGAGAACCTGCTGATTTCAATAGACCAACTCAGTTCTAATGAGGTATCACATATTGCTCTGGCCAATCCCAAAACTGCTCCATATGGGCTCGCAGCAGAACAGGTGCTAAAGGAATTGAATTTGTACAATGCAGTTGAACCGAAGCTAGTCTTTGGAGAAAGTATCTCTCAGGTCAACCAATTCATTATCTCTCAGGCTGCCGAGATTGGCTTTACAGCAAAGTCTGTTGTAGTCAGTCCAAATATATCCGACAAAGGGAACTGGATAACCGTTGCAGATAGCTTACACTCTCCTATCAATCAGGCTATGATTGTGCTTAAAAATGACAGGGGCTTGGAAAAAGAGGCTGAGTCATTCACGGCATTCGTTAGATCTGAAAAGGGCCTTTCCATCTTACGCCAGTTTGGCTATCAATAATCTTCCCCATTTTTTTAATCATATTTTATGAAAAGCAGAAACATATTCTTATTGTTGCCGTCATATATTTAATATTAAAAATAGAAAGATATTATGAAGGGCTACTTGGGAGAGTTTGAAGAGCTTGTCTTATTAACTATAGCCAATCTGGCTGAAGAAGCCTATGGAACCACTATTCTGGAAATGATAGAGGAACAGGCCAATCGTAAAATGAGTCTGGGTGCCTTGCACTCTACCCTCACGCGCTTAGAGGAAAAAGGCTTTCTTACCTCCTATTTAGGAGAACCTACAGCTAAGCGAGGGGGACGAAGAAAGCGCTATTTCGAGATTACCCAAAGTGCTAAAGAAGCGCTTAACAATATGAAAAGCCTCCGTGACGAACTGTGGATGAATTCTAAGATCAACTTATCAGCTAGCTAATGCACAAGCCTCCTAAACTCGCAACAAAACTCTTTTACTGGGCAAGTGGTCAGGCTCAGAATGAAGACCTCCTAGGCGATCTGCAGGAACTCTATGAAGATCAGCTAGAGTCGAAAGGGAAGTTTAGAGCCCGGCTCTTCTATTGGTTGGAAGTTATAAAGCTCTCTTTCTCCTATGCCCTTAGAAAGCGAAAGAAAGACAGGTCATTTTCAAATTATTATTCAGGTCAAAAACTCAATACAATGATTCTCAATTACATTAAAATCTCACTCAGGAATATTAAGAAGCACAAATTATTCACTGCACTCAATGTCTTTGGCCTGGCCTTAGGCATGTCTGTAGCACTGCTCTGCTTGGCCATGGTGTCTGACCTTAAGCAGTTCGATAGGTTTCACCAAGATGCTGGAGACATATATCGCATTACAACGGAATTAACCACTTCTGGAGACAGAGATCACTTTGCCTCCTCTCCTCCTGCTCTAGCCGATCTTTTGCGCAACAGCAGCCAGAAAATTTCAGAGAGCGTAGTCATTAATGATTACTTCTTTCCTACCATCAAGTCTGTAGGAGAACCCATCCAGATGAATGGATATTATACGGAGCCAAGCTTTCTGCAGCTCTTTAATTTTGAATTGCAAAGAGGCAATGCCAATGCAATTGAGAACCCCAGAAGTGTGATTGTAACGCATGAACTGGCGCAAAAGTTATTCAACTCTACTGATGTCGTTGGCAAAACCATTGAAACGGAAAGAGATGGTGTATTCGAAATTGGAGCTGTGCTAGCACCTTTTCCGAAACACACGCATTTTAAATTCGATCTATTAGCCAATATCTCAGCGTCTGCTCGTGGAAATAATGTCGGTGCTGCCGGATGGACAGAATTCAGTAGCAATTATTTCTACTTCAAGTCTGAGGCTTCTCAACAGGAGCTACAGTCTATGATAAAAGATTTTGGCCAAAACGGCCAGGCATTCTTCGACCTGGAATCTGCTGAGGCTAATTACCATGTCCAAGCCTTGACAGAGATTAATCCCGGCCCCAATTATTCTGACGGATTGGGAGTAATTTTCGGTTATGATGGGCTGTGGTACTTCATTGGTGTGTCCCTTATGGTACTGATACCGGCATGTTTTAACTACATCAACATGGCCATTGCCAATACACTCAATAGAACCAAAGAAATTGGCATAAGAAAGATCATTGGAAGCCCCAATAAGTTTATTATCAGGCAGTTTTTAGTAGAAACGATCCTCGTTTGTATCATTAGCCTTTTGCTATCTACAGTTCTCTTCAACCTTATTAAAGATGAGTTTACTGTCATGTTAGTTGGTGCTGAGGCCTTAACTTTTGAGATAACTCCTCTTGTCATCATCATGTTCTTAGGCTTTGCCATTTCAACTGGCCTTTTGACCGGAGTAGTACCGGCACTCTATCTTGCGCGTATCGCACCTATTGCCGCCTTAAACAACAGGCTTAGTGATAAAAAAGTATCCATTTCAGGGTTTAGAAAAGGACTTCTTGTTTTTCAGTTTATCCTCTCACTTTCTTTTATGATTGGCATTGGAGTAGTGATAAGGCAGTATTCCCACACTATAACGTACGACCCCGGTTTTGCCAGAGAGAATAGAATTGTCTTACCTCTTGAATCGAATAATATAGAGATTTTGGAAAATGAGCTTCAGGCTATTAATGGTATCGAAAACATCAGTTTCAGCTCTAATATTCCTGGCTTGCCGTTGAGCAAACCTAATTATTTCTACAGCAATGATCTGACTGATTCTATTCGTGTGAAAGAGGTTTTCATCAGTGAAGATTTCATAGATAAAATGAATCTCAAGATGGTTTGGGGCGAAAGTCAACTTAGCGATGTTCAATTTGAGCAGGTGCTGGTTAATGAAAAATTGCTTAATCTTCTCAACAACATTCAGAACAATCCACAAGACAGTTTAATCAGGCAATTGGCAAATAAGCAGGTGCAGATTATTGGCATAGTAGCAGATTACAATCACGAACCGCTTAATGAGAGAATTGAACCCATGGTAATGAGACTGGATGAATCTGCCTTTAACTATGCCATTATTGAGTTGAATGAAGTAAATGGTAAAGCAACACTGGCTAACATAGAAGCAGTATGGGATAAACTTCAACCCGAGGGTCAGTTCACACCTAGATATTTAGAAACCATCGTGTCCCAGAGTTATGACTTTATGTTTACGGCCATGAAAATCTTCGGCTTTCTGGCTTTAATATCTATTACCATCTCTAGCCTGGGCTTATTGGGAATGGTTGTTTACTCCACCGAAAACAGACGCAAAGAAGTGGCAATTCGTAAGATACTTGGAGCCAACTCCATGACACTTTTCGGCAACCTCTCAAGCATGTTTTTAAAACTTTGGCTTATTGCCTTGCTAATTGCGCTACCTGGAGCTTATTTATTCTACGATAACTTGTTCGTGAACATCTATAATAAGTTCAGTGATGGAGTTCATTTCGCAGAAGTATTCTTGAGTAGTCTATTGACCATAGTCATTGGACTCTCCGCCATATTCTGGCAAAGCAGAAGGATCATTAGAATCAATCCGGCAGAAAACCTGCGAAATGATTGAGTAGGCCGAATTTGCATGTAGTGGTTTACACTATGGATTTACCAAATCAAAACAACCGGATCAGTTTAGCAGATAGCTTACACTCTCCTATCAATCAGGCTATGGTTGTGCTTAAAACCGATCGGAATCTATCGCAAGAGGCTCAAAAGTTTGTGGTATTTGTACTCTCTGAGTAAAGCAAAGCGGTTTTACGGAAGTTCGGTTATAATGAGCCCCCATCCATCCCGATAGCCATCGGGATTCACCCATGGAGGAAGGCTTTAGTTCCTGCTAGTTTTTACAGCTTAATTCTAAACTAGCAGTGTCCAAAAGCCCCTCTCCAAGGAGAGGGGTTTGGGGTGAGGCCAATATCTGACTTCAGAAAAACCACCTTCCGCGAAGAATACATGGAATTTCTTAGCAAATTTAAGCTGCTTACCTCAAAGCGTTGGGTAACGTCATTCTGAATTCATTTCAGAATC
>JABXIP010000030.1 GCA_013373005.1 Cytophagia bacterium
AGCAGTTCTGCACATTTATCAAATCAATTCAAAAAAGTAACAGGCCTTACCCCTACTTTCTTTAAACAACTCAAGAGAAAAAGAAATCAGAACCTTGAGAACCTATGACATATGTAATCCTTTGTTAGCCTTGTGTAACTCATACTCTTTTGAGAAAAGCCAACTTTGAGTCTTAAACAAATGTGAATTACAGATAAACTTTAACTCCGGCAGACTTTCTCATCATCCAAATAAAGCCATGGTTAAAGTTAAGTTGCCTTTGAGAAATGGACCCCATGATATTTAATAGATATCATGACAGCATAATGATCAGGCGGCTGGAGAGTGGGGTGATCTTTGGTTGTCCACTCTCCTAATTCATTTACCCAAACCGGCAAACATGAAAGAGTATCCTCAAATATTCAATTACCTTTTTATAACACTCCCCTTTGTATTTTTCTTTTTGGCGGGGGTTAAGATTGTACGTCCCACACATAAAGGACTCATCGAACGTTTGGGGAAATATAAAAAATTGGCCCAACCCGGCTTTCATTGGATCATCCCTGTAGTAGATCGCATGTTCCAGGTAAACATTACCGAGCAAATGGTAGATGCTGAACCTCAGGAAATTATTACCAATGACAACCTCAATGCCAGTGTTGATGCCCAAGTCTACTTTAGAGTTAAATCTGACGAAGAAAGTGTAAAAGGCTCCACTTATGATGTAAACGATTATTCATGGCAGATCGTCAATCTGGCTCGAACTACATTGAGAAACATCATAGGAACACTCACCCTGAAATCTGCTAATAGCGAGCGAGGCCGAATAAACATGGAATTACATGAGACACTTCACAACGAAACCAAAAATTGGGGTATAGAAATTATCCGTACCGAGCTTAAGCAAATAGACCCACCAGCCGATGTACAGGAGACTATGAACAAAGTGGTGAAAGCAGAGAACGAAAAGATTGCAGCCATAGATTCAGCAACAGCCGCAGAAACTGTAGCCGATGGAGTTAAAAGGGCCAAAATCAAGGAGGCAGAAGGTTTTAAGCGGTCTAAAATTCTTCATGCAGAGGGCGAAGCCGAAGCAATCAAACTTGTCAATGAAGCCGCAGATAAATACTTTATTGGAAATGCACAATTATTGAGAAAGCTCGAAGCACTGGAAACCGCACTGGAAAAGAATACAAAAATAGTTGTGCCTGCTGGCTCGGACCTGGTGAATGTTATAGGTGAAATGGCAGGTGTTCTTCCCCTAAAAAATACTTTAGCAAATGACAATGTCGAACGAAGAAATAGAAGCGGCTCTGCCCTTTAATAGTGCCAGCCTGGTTAGTTATAGTGACAATAGTATAACCGTTCGTACCATTATGAGCAAACCAACTGGTTATATCAGTGTTGCTGCTTATGCCATTGGTGAGTCCATGGAAGGTAAAATATCACCCTTTAATACATTGCTCCAGATAATCGAAGGGGAAGCGGAAGTTATTATTGGAGGCGAATCATATGATGTAAGTGAATCTCAATCGATAATTGTTCCTGCCAACCTGAGAAGTACATTAATAGCAAAAACACAATTCAAGGTTTTGACAACAGTGATTAAAAGTGGTTACGAATCGGTGACTCGGTAAACGTCAATCAGAATACTCAGGTAAACTCACAGCTCCAGACACCATTTTGTATTAGTAATAGGAGACTTAAAGCCTCCTTAAAGAAAATAAAAGGGGCGTTATAAGGATAAGCCCCCCTATAATAATTAAAAATCATGATAGATCATTCCGAGATGACCAAGGGTCAAACATTCGATACCATCGACATAGTACAGTTCGGCCATAAAAACATTGTGGTCAAGTCAATTATCAACAAGCCCACCGGCAATCTAAGCATTGTGGCCATTGATACTGGATTATTGATGGAAAGGAAACCTTTACCTTTTGACACCTATATTCAAGTGCTCGAAGGTTTGGCCAAAATTACCATTGGTGGTCAGTCCCACACACTCAAACAAGGTCAGTCCATTATTATTCCGGCTCGCATTAAAGGCATCTTAAAAGCCGTAATAAGACTCAAAGTATTTATGGCCATCATAAAAACAGGGAATGAACTGCTAAGTCCAGAAGTCCATTTGCATACTGTGTGCATCACTGAAAATAAAAAAGCCAGTCATTTCTGACCGGCTTTTGAGCCTCCTATCGGGATCGAACCAATGACCTACTGATTACAAGTCACATACCGCCCTATTATTCTACTATCACTCTCTTATTATTTTGAATACACAATTCATTTATTTTCAATTATTTAGCCTCAATTCCTAACATTTTCTAAGGTCTAACGTATCGGTTTTTATATACTTCAACAGGTTACAAAACAGGTTACAAAGAAAATTATGGCTACAGCAAAACTAAGATTAGACACACGCCCAAAGAACAACGGCCTCCACAATGTTAAGGTAGCTGTATATCATAAATCAGATAAGAAGTTCTTTGGTACTACTATTGACATATCCAAAGCAGACTTTAACCAAGTCAATGAAGCCATAAAAGGCAATATCAATCTTAGGAAGGATGACAAGATCAGAGTAAAGGATATCCTTAAGGAAAGAATAGAAGAAGCTCAAGCCATTTGTGAAAAACTAGGTAACAGATTTTCATTTAATAGCTTCACTGAACTTTATACAGATACTAGAGTAAAGAATGATTCTCTCGAATACCTTTTTGATTTACTTATAGAGTCAAAATATAAGGCCGATAAGGTAGGAACAGCCAAGAGTTACAATAATGCTAAACAAAGCCTCCTCAAGTTCTCACCAAAGGCAACTATTCAAGATGTTACAACCTCCTATTTAGAGAAGTATGAGCGTTACATGAAATCAAAGTCTAAGAGTAGAAGCTCAATCGGTATCTATTTGAGGGCACTAAGAGCCGTATATAATCAAGCCATACAGAACAATCTTGTTGATTCATCTGATTATCCATTCGGCAAAGGAAAGTATCAAATACCAGCACCTAAAGGCCGTAAAATAGCTCTTGAAGCAGAAGAACTATTGAAGCTTTCTGAATACCAACCTATAAGCGAAGCAGAAGAAAAGGCTTTAGATTTCTTTTGGATAAGTTATTATGCTAATGGAATCAACTTTAAGGACATTGTTCTACTAAAACAGTCCAACATATTTAAAGGACAAATTTCATTCATTCGGGAAAAGACAAAAGATAGTGATCCACAAATCATTCATGTTGAAATTACCGAAAGACTTGCCGAACTATTAGCAAAGTATCGAAAATACAATATCAGCGAAGACACTTTCATTTTTGACATTGTTTCAGAAAATGATGACCTAATTACCCAAAACAACAAGCTTAGACAGTTCATAAAAACCACCAATAAATACTTGAAAAGAATATCCAAGAAACTTGAATTATCGGAAAAAGTGACCACTTATGTAGCAAGGCACTCATTTGCCACTGTAGCACTTAGACAAGGGCTAAGTATTTCTGAAATACAGGAATCAATGGGTCATTCAACCGAAAATACTACACGAAATTACTTAGGAGGCTTTTCAAGAGAAAAAAGAAAAGAGAATGCTCAAAAGGTTGCTGATTTTAAAAGCTTAGTAAATGGCTAAATTTAAAGGCCTTGAGAAGATCAAGGAAGGTAGTTCTAAAGACTTTCAGCATTATTCTAACTACTTCTTTGAATGTATCTCAGGAACTCCTCTCTCCCCTGCTTTAAAAGATCAATTAAATGATAATTACATTCCTTGGGATTCAACCCCAGAAGGTCATAAAGCATTTAAAAGGTTTGAAAGCGATTACAAGAGTTTTCTTATTGAAAACAAAACATCACTGGCAGTTGTGGAGGCTTACTTATTAGAAATCTATGTCAATGGAATCTATAAAATGAGACTCCAGTTTGAAAATTTGGCAAATGTTGTTTTAACCAAGTGCTTTAAAGGGGATTTCTCTATAGCTATCGAAAACATTTACTTCTATGATCTTAGTAATAGAGTTCATGGATATGGAACTCTATCTTCCAATCTAAAGGGCTTTGTAAAAAGCACATTTAAGATTGATTTGCCCTCAATTGACTCAAAGCTTTACAATATCAAAGGAGACTATTTTGGTATTTGGAAACTGACAGTTTCAAAAGAACTACAATCAAAGCCCACCAAGAACAAACCCACATTTAAAAGCCTTGGGGTCTTTTGTCAATTACTCAATGAAAGCCACTTAGATAGGTTAGAATCAAATGAAACTCAAGAGGAATTCACCAAAAGAATATGTTTTAAATTTGGTTTTGATTGGTCTGATAACGTTAGACAGGCTTTCGGAAGATCAAAAAACAATAGAGACATTAAGAACGTGGAAAAATACATCCTTACACTTCTACCTGAAAGCATCCAACCTAAATTGGAAAGCTATATAAATACCCTCTTGAAATAGATTCATAAAGTATGATTCTTTGTATGAATACAGCTTCATACACTACTAAGCATGCCTATAATTTTGCTTGCAAATGTTACGATATGCAAGCGATTACAATAACTGAAATTTCCCAAAACGAACTCGAATGCCTTATAGAGCAAACTCTTATTAGGGTTTTAGAACAATCTAAAAAGGCTGAAACCTCAAAGCCGACCAATAGAGCTTTAACAATTAAAGAAGCTGCAAACTTCGCTGGTTGTGCTGACACTACTATTAGAAAAGCTTACAGAGAAAGGAAAATAAAAGGCCATAGACAAGCAGGCCGATTATATTTCTTCGAAGAGGATATTCTTACTTGGATTAAGCAGGGATGAAATGGATTTCTGTTGAATTGATTCAAAAAGTGTTAACGAAAAGAAAGGTTAATGCTTTCAAGGTCTATGTAGTAATGAATCATTACCAGTACGGCTATTTCAAAGCCTCTAAGGAGTCAATAGAGTTCATTATGAAGCATTGCGACATTAAGTCTAAAAAGACCGCTAGAAAGCATTTAAACGACTTAGTTTCATTAGGCTTCTTGGGTTATGACAAATGGAAGAAAGTTTATTACATCAGATCATACAAAGGTCTAATATCAAAGAATAAGTATCGGGTGGAATTTCAATTAAGCTATTTAGACAACTGGAGAACCTATTTGCACTGCTCACTAATAGGTTATCTGGCATTGAATCAAAGGAACAAGCTAAAGGCAATCAGGGGTAAAAAAGATGGTGCTCCGTATCAACGATTGCCTTTTAGCTATCCAGTTAGTTTACAAGCATTAGAATCAATACTCAAATATAGCAAATCTAACCTCCACATTTACAGAAGCTTAACGGAATCGAGCGAGTTTCTTCTTATCACAAAAAACGTCAATATTGAAACCAATTTAACACGATCATATTTCGAATATCTAAAACATGATCTCAAAGGGTTCTTTCTTATTGGCCATAAGGTTTATAAGCGTTTGCCTAATGAAATTTGTCCCCTATTGAGCTATAAAAAGCTAAAGGGTAAAAAACTAAAACATATAGGGATGGATATATAAGGAAGGATCACCAACCACTTGAAACCTAAGAATTCCTAACATTTAGAGGTTAAAATAAAAATGGCCTCAATTAACCGCCTCCTCTACTATGGCTATTTCCTCCTCCGTTAAACCGTAAAGCGCATACACCATTTGGTCTATTTCCGCCTCCAGTGCAGAAGTGTCTGCATTAGAATCTACTTTCTTAAGAGAAAGGATTTCTAAAACCTTATTCAAAATACGATTCTCATTCTCACCTTCTGGAATTACAATGGGTATTTTAGCTAGACTTTTTGCATTGTAACGGAAATATCCTCCAAGCTTTTTTGGGCATATACTATTCATAAAAAAACCTATCAACTTAGAGTTGAGCAGTCCCAAGAAATAGAATTCATTTAAAGATTGATCTTTGAGAATTATGGCTGGACAATTAGCGCCATTAAACGCACTATGCTCACTTAGAAGACCCACAGACATTCTTGTTGCAACTCCTTTTACCAAAAGTTTTTTTGGTTCAATTAAATTAAAACCTCCTTTTCTTAAATGCCTATACCATGAGTCTCCGTCTGCATATAACTTACGACTATCCTTTCTTTGTTTCAATTCATCTTTAAATTCAAGAATATGATTGAACACTTTTGGATAAAGAGATTGAAATTCTGATTCCAATATCAAAGCCTCAGAACCATCTTCATTCAATTGATATGGATAAATTACAGAGCTTCCAGTCTCAACCACATTGTAAGCGCTAATTTCATCACCTCTATAACCATACGGGAATAGTACTTCCTTTTCAAAATCCTTTGATTTAGCGAACTCTTCAGTTACAACAAAAGCCTTATCCATCCCTGTTAATAAACCGATGTAAGACGCGCCAATATTACTCAGGGGTTTAAATGAAATATTTAATTTATTCAAATGAGCATACAAATCAAGGGGAGCAAAATTCCAGCCTTCATGAGAAAGAAGATTAAAACTCTTTTCAGCGAAGTCCATTGAGTTTAAGAACTCATAATTCAGATCTTCCCTACGTTCTACTACTGAATAAAATAATTCGTTGACATCTGAGTTACCAAAACAGAAAATCGCAGGATAAGTATCAGCTTCTTCAAAGACAGGAAGTGACCCGAAATCTATATATTTATGTAGTAAACCTTCAGACAGCAACCTCCTTATTTCCATTCCATAATCAGTTTGTGTCCACTGAGAAGAGGATATGTAGCACCCTGAACCGTTTATTTCCAAAAGATTCAGAGCTCTTTCAAAAAACAAAACTGAAATATCCAACTTCCCTTTGGGAGTCACATATTGCTTAAAATAGAAATCCACTTCTTTAGAATTCAAATTTTGAACTCTTATATAAGGTGGATTCCCAATCACACAATCGAAACCAATAAACTCCCCTTGTTCATTGAGTACTTCGGGGAATTCAAAACGCCATTCAAAAGCATTTTCAAAAATCTTGTTGTTTTTAATTTCTTCTATTTCGGTTTCCAACTTTTGTGTGTCGGCTGTTAGCTTTTCTACTTTCTTTTTCCAAAGCTTTTTCTCTTTGGCAGCCATATCAAAAAGGCTGGTTTGGGTTGTTAAATTAGCTAGCTCACCATTTAGCTTATAAAGCCTTTTTAGCTTGGGGTCATTCTTAGAAATCTCAGAACGGAAATCGCTTTTAATGTCGTTAATCAAATGCTCCATTTCGTGCTTTTCTTCCTTGCTTTGGGCGTTTCGGTAATTGTTTACCGCTACCTTATAACTATCAATACTCCACTTACTTTTCTTTAGTGCTTCTTGAATATCCGCATCCAAATCAAAGCGGCTAATCAAAGAGTTACCGCATTTAATGTTTATATCAATATTAGGCAGTGTTTCAAGCTCATTCGCTGTCTTATAGTAGGCATTCTTTAATAATTCAATCCAGAGCCTTAAGCGGCAAATTTTAACCGAATTCGGGTTGATATCCACCCCAAAAAGGCAGTTTTCAATAATGGTCTGCTTTTCATGAAAAAGCGTTTCTTGTACCCTTTGGCTTTCTTTATTGGAAGGTGAATATTCAAAGAATTCCCCGTCCTCATCCGTAATTATCAGCTCATCATTTACCACTTCAAACTGATATTCTTTCAGCCTTCGCCCTTCCCTATCTTGTAAAACTTTAAGGTCGTTTTTAATGGCTATTATCTCATTGAGAGCTGAAACCAAAAAATGACCAGACCCCACAGCAGGGTCACATATTTTTAAGCTATTGATAATGTTATTAGCTTCTTGCCTATCTTCGATCTTATCATAAAGCTGATCTAAATCCGTGCAATTCCAGCCTTTGGCCTCGTTGAACTTTTGCACTACAGACCGCCTAATGGTTTCGCGGCACATATACATAGTAATGAAACCAGGCGTAAAGAACGAGCCGTCTTTATAGCCATTAATCTTTTCGAAAATAAGCCCTAATACAGAGGCATTGATCAACGTTTTATTGTCTTCCTGAATATCCTCTTTGCCTTCGCTGCTAAAGTCGTAAGCATCCAAAAATTCAAAGAAGTATTCAATGGCGTTTAACTCCCCTTTGCGCTTCTTTCCAGTAGCATCTTTTAAAACTGTATTGGATAAAATAGGCAGTGTTTTTTCATCCATCAGATTACTAATCAAAATGGTGTTATGTTCCATTTCATTAGGTTCAAATAATGATGAATTGAGGTAAGGCACGAATTCAAATTCTTTGACTATTTCCTCCCGTCTATCCTCTACCCTTTTTGCTAAAACCTGAAAGAAAAGCCTATTAAGTGCATCATAGTCACTAATCTTTTTAACGTTTAGGAATGAATAGGCTTTGTCTCCTTTATGGTATGAAATAAGTTGAGCCTCTAGGAGCTTTAGAAAAAGGATTCTGTTTACCCAAGTAATAGAAAGCTCTAAGCCAACATTAAAAAGCCTTTCTTCTGTGGTTTCGCCATACTGACTAGGTTTATCTAATCGACTAATTTTATCAAGTACATCAAGTTGCACAATGGCATTTTCCAACAATGCACCTTCATTCCTTTCGCCTTTAGCCTTTCGCTCAATTACCTTCTTTCCTTTCTCCTTGGTTTCAGTTAAGCCTATAATGTGGAGGAGTTCCGCATAGAATTTCTTATCGAGTGAGTTACTATCGTTTACAAAAGGAAGCTTTAATAAATGTTCTGGAGAAAGGATTTTAAACAGTGCTATCAGTTTGCTGTCATCTTTAGGATTATCTTTCCTTAAAGGCTTTTCATAATCCCTTAGATCAAAATAAGTATATTCTATTTCGCCCTTTATAGGCTCAATAAATGGCTGGGCTATTTCTTTATAAAAAAAGTCCGTTGTCTTTCCAGCTAAACGCCCTGCTTCAAAATCTTCGAACTGCTTAACCAGCTTCTTATTCTGAGCAAACTTCTTTTCGAACACATTGGCATCAAAAACAAACCATTCGTTAATGTTAGATGCAATGAGATTCTTAATCTCCAAATTCTTATGAGCGATTCTTTCACGCAAGAAGTATAAAACAAGCTCTTGAAAGGCTTTTGTATTAATGTTAACGTTTGATAACATTTCAGCCTTGTTTGTAGGCTTCTTAGCCTCCACAATTACACCTACAGGAGTTTTGGCACTTTTACCCGTATGAATCACTAAATCGTTTCTCCCCTTTGTATTAATGAAATACTCAGGGTCATAATAGGTTCGCTTTAAAAAGTCAGAGACTAAGTTTTTATGAAACTCCTCCGATTCAATCTCATTGGTTCGATCTAATAACTGGATCAAGTTCTTTTTGAACTCCTCAATTTGAGTTCTATTTGGTTTAACTCTTAGAAAGGCTTTGTTTAATGACTTGCGTATGTTCAGATTCATTAGTGTATTGGATTGGTAATCCTTAAATCGACAATTAACAATAATCACCAAAATAGCTGAATAAGAAAAGTTCTCTTTTCATGAGTAAGCAAACACTTGAAGAAATGGCTGATTCAAACCAACTAATGATTTTCTGGGGGTCTAACGCGCGCGCGCGAAGAAGAAGCCAAAAATGAAAGTTCAGAATTGCTAACATTTGCTAAGGCTTTAGAAATGTAATCTGAATAAAATTCAATATTTGCCCACTTTAAAAATAATAAGCGAACACCATACATGCGTTTAAAGAACTTACCAATTGAAAGGTTTTACAATGGTTTAAATTTTAGCTCAAAGAGTATAGAATTAAAGCCTAATTGAAGTTCAACGATAATCTTTATCATCAACATATACTTAACAATATTATGGCAACCCTATAATATTATAACTATGTCGCATTGAAGCTTCGTGAACATTTCCAATACCATTCTTGCCTCTCAATTGTGCAACTGGATATGATTCTAAGTAATCATCACTTATTGGTTGACATAGATTGACTAAAAAGTCAATATCTGAATTGTCTTCAATAGGTGTTAACCAACTGTATTTACTCGACCCTGTTAAAATAGATAACATTCTAGGATCATCAGGTTTTCTATTATGAATCTTTGAAAGCATTGAGTTAGCTTTCGTTGTAACTATTGAAACAGTTTTTATTTCTTCTCCCGTATCCTTATTTATCCATTTATCCCATAGACCAGCCAAATAAATTGGTGCGGAATCTTTTCTTTTAATGAAGTAAGGGATTTTGGTTTTGCCTGACTTATCTACCCAATGGTGTTCATAATATCCAGATACAACAACTAAACACCTTCTATTTTTCGCTGCATCCCTGAAAGATGGCTTCTGAAATATTGTTTCACTCCTTGCATTAAGTGTTTTGTTTGAAATCTCAATTGCTTGAGAATCATCTTTAACCCAAAACGGAATAAGACCCCATTCAAAAAACTGAAGTTCTTCAGGATCATCACTGGTAATGACTGGTAATTTCTGATGATTGAATCCAGACGTCCAAAAAAACTCAACCTCATTAAGAAACTCGTCTCCTCTTTCCCTTCTTAGTCTTTCAAGTTTCTCCTTTAGCCAATCAATTTCTGCAATATCAGCACCTTTATGTTCTGCATCCTTGATCTGCCTTGTCAATTGAGTTTCTACATCATAACACATAGAATAAATATAGTTAATTCATTCAGCCTGAAACCACCACTAAAAAGATAAAAATCAGTTTAAAGACTTAATAGTTAGCAACATAAAAAAAACTGATTAACCGCTTATAGCAAGACATACTGGTTACAAATCAGGTTACAAAAGAAAAGGGTTACAACTTTTTAAGTCGTAACCCTTTGATTTTCAGAGCCTCCTATCGGGATCGAACCAATGACCTACTGATTACAAGTCAGTTGCTCTACCAGCTGAGCTAAGGAGGCATTCCTTTTTGCTTTTCGTTCAAAGCGAGTGCAAATATAGAGGGCTATCCCCAAAATGCAAACCCTTATAAAGCGAATTTTTCAATTAATTTCTAGCCTTCTGATTATCAAAGACTTCTTAGAATACGAAGTTGCTTTTTAAGCTCTCTCACCTCTTCTACAGCCTTGTCAATCTTCTGATCGAACTCATCTTTGAGCTTATCTGCAGTCTTACTATTGGCGAAGAAGGTTAAGTTATTTCTCCAAAGAGAAATATTATCCTCTAATTCTGCAATCTGTCTTCTAAGTGCACCTTCCTTTTTGTTCAGACGTCTATTTCCACCAGGGCCACTCTGTAAGCCGGTCATTTCAGCTCGAATCACTAGAGATTCTGCCTCATTTTCGTCCAGACCTAATGAAGCAGCATAAGCCTCAAGTGCCTCAGAGAATTGAGACTCAATAGTCTTTATGGCATTCCTTGGAACAAATCCAAAGGCATTAAACTGCTCAACCAGTTCCATCAATTCATCTTCACTACCACCTCCGGCTTTTGCCTGATCGTTAATGGTATTGATAATGGCTTCTTTGGCCTTCTGATTTTCAAAAAACTTGGCTTCGGCTTTATTCTGATGGGCTCTTTTGTTGTTGAAGAAAGCATCGCAGGCCGCTTTGAAACGCTCATAGATCTCATTGCGCTTCTTCTCAGGCACCGGACCAATTTCCTTCCATTGTCTCTGGAGTTTTTTCAGTTGCTCAGCGGTCTGATCCCAGTCTTCATTCTTAGACAAGTTCTCGGCCTCTTCAGCCAGTTTTATCTTTTTGTCAAGGTTTTCCTTTCTCTGACCTTCGAGTGTTTTGAAGAATTCGTTCTTATGGGCGAAGAACTGCTTAAAGCTCCCCCAAAAGCCTTTATTTATCTCTTTTGCCTTTTCCCTTGGCACACCACCAATGGCATCCCACTTCTTCTGAATTGCCAGAATCTCCTTGGTTTTAGCATTCCAGGCATTGATTCTGTCAGACTTGAACTCAGTGAAAGGAAGCAACTCCTTCACCAACTCCTCCTTCAGTACAAGATTATCTTTTAGCTCACCTTTCAGGTCTTCCAGATAATCCTTTCTCTTCTTATAAATATTGTCTGAAGCGGTCTTAAACCTTTGCCAAAGCTCTTCCTGAACCTCCTTTGGCACCGGACCAATATGCTTGTATTCTTCATGCAATTCATTGAGCTGAATGACAGCGTCTTTGATATTGGTCATTTTATCAAGCGCCTCAGCTTTTTCGCAAAGCTCTTTCTTCGCTTCAAGATTCTTTTTGCGGTCAAGTTCCTTCAGTTCAAAGAGAATATGACGATTGTTAAAGAATCTGTCTAGTAAGGCATTATAGTTAGCCCAAAGTGTCTTGTTATATTGAGCAGGAACAGGTCCAATTTGCTTCCAGGCCTCCTGAATATCCTTAATCGGCTTGATACTGGTAGTTGCCTCTTCACCATCAACCAATTCTCTAAGCTGATCCAGAAGCTGTTCTTTCTTCGCCAGATTTTTGGTCTTGGCCTCTTCCTTCTCTTTATAGAAGTTATGCTTTCTGTCTCTGATTAATCGATGACTAGCATCAAAGCGATTAAAGAGTTCATCGTGGCGGAATTCGAAGCTATCCTCATCACCACCATCGGCTGTATACTTTAATAAGGCTTCATTACGAATTGCCTGCTCTTTTTCTTCAAAGAGTGGCAGAATTTCAGCCAATACTCTATCTGTCTTTTTAAACTTGGTCTCATGCGATAATTCTTCAATTACCTCAACCAATTGTTCACGAGAAAACTCAGAATAATCGGGCAACTCTTCTTCATGATCGTCATCCTCATCTTCTTCTTCGTCCTCGTCTTCATCCGAGTGAAGATCG
Organism: Cytophagia bacterium; assembly: GCA_013373005.1. Lineage (GTDB taxonomy): Bacteria > Bacteroidota > Bacteroidia > Cytophagales > Cyclobacteriaceae > Roseivirga. The sequence continues at coordinate 12,672 of JABXIP010000030.1, forward strand.
TCTTCCGTTTCCAGCTTCTTTTCCTTCTTCTCCTTAGGTGCTTCGGTCTCTTGAGTCTCAGCTTCTGATTGAGCTTCCTCCACTACAGGTTCTGTGGTTTCTTCTGCTTTCTGCTCTGTGGCTTCCTCTGTTGCAGGCTCCTCCTCTTCTTCAGTGGTTTCTTCCTTATCTGGTTCGGCAGCTTCTTCAGCCGCAGGCTCAGCAATTTCTTCAGTAGACTCTTCTACAACCTCTTCTTTTGATGCTTCTTCCGTTTCCTCAGCAGTTTCTTCTACAGATGGCTCTGCCTTTTCCACCGCCTCTGGCTCTGAAGGCTTTTCCTCAGTTGCATCATTGGTTATTTCTTCTTGCCCTTCAGTTAGATTCTTGTTTTCCTCCTGATCTTCCTGCTGCTTATTTTTTTCTTCACTCATATCTTTTGACCTATCGGCTTACACCGCACCGTTACAAAACCAAATTTAGTAAAACTATCAATTCAAACGTGGGTCTACAGGGTAATTTGAAAACACCTTGTATTTACCTCCCATTTGCTTCAGAATTGACTTCCAAAGTATGTCTGACTCCATATCGAATATCTCTGAGGCAGTAGCCCCTTTTCTCACAAACCACGATTGTTTGTCGAGTTCTTCCCTGAGCTGACCGGCACCCCAGCCGGAGTAACCTAGAAAGAACTGAATATCGTCTTGTTTAACCATTCCTGAATTAAGTAAGAACTTTATTTGCTCAAAGTCTCCACTCCATTTTAAACCATCATTCAAGTCTATAGTGCCAGGAATATCTTCTTTTAACCTGTGCACAAAATGAAGTGTATTCTGCTCTACCGGGCCTCCAACATTCAAATAACCATTGAAGTTTATTTCCTCATCCATAACATCGCTGAGCGTTAGATCACTTAGTTTGTTTAAGACTAATCCGAAGGTTCCTTCTTCTGAGTGTTCACAAACCAGGATAACAGTTCTTTCGAAGTTGGGATCATTCAGAAATGGTTCAGAGATTAGAAAGTCTCCTCTTTCAGGATCGGGAATGTTTTTATCGTATTCGAACATAGATTGCATGGAGATGGAAATTATAAATGCATCTTTACTTTGCCTAATGAAAACAAAAAAGATTAGTGGCTAATTTTGTGAACTTATAAAATACCCGTTCATGACCGACAATATTGCCGACCTCAGAAGAGAGTACACCAGTGCCTCTTTAGACATAGAAACTGCCAACCCTAACCCATTTCTTCAATTTGAAAAATGGTTTAAGGAAGCACAGGAAGGTCAACTTCCAGAGCCGAATGCCATGATATTAGGAACAGTTGACAGTGACGGCCAACCTTTTCAGCGAACTGTACTCATGAAGGCATTAGATGAAAAAGGCATTGTTTTTTACACCAACTACCAAAGTAGAAAGGCACAACAGATTGCCGAAAACAATAAAGTAAACACCTTATTCCCATGGTTTCCTATGGAAAGACAAGTGTCTGTGCAGGGAGTAGCCGTAAAGGTGAGCAACAAAGAATCGCTTAGCTATTTTCTTAGCAGACCTCATGGAAGTCAGCTCGGAGCCTGGGTCTCTCAGCAAAGCGAAGTAATTAGTTCAAGATCTATTTTGGAGATGAAGCTGGCCGAAATGAAACGCAAATTCAAAGAGGGTAAAGTTCCTCTCCCCGACTTTTGGGGCGGCTATAGAATAGAACCTACTTCATTCGAGTTTTGGCAAGGCAGACAGAATCGTCTACATGACAGATTGCTGTATGAAAAACAGGAAGATGGTAGCTGGAAGATCAGCAGGCTTTCACCATAATAGTTCAACGTTCGAAGTTTAATGTTTCAAGTCACGTAAAACATTAAACTTAAAACTAAACAAGATCAAAGATCGAGTTTACTCCGGGAGTTCTTTCTACGGTGAATCCTTCACCATACTTCGCTCCTATTTCATGACCATAGTGAATCCCTCTGGATTCAATCATTTCGAAGAATTCAGGAGATGAAATATAAGTAGCTGGTTCTTTCGATTCCGGATCGTAAAACTGTGACTTAAAAGCTTTTACAGCAGCAATTTTTGTCTCCCAGGCTGATGTCACATCAACAATGATATCCGGATCGTAAGGTATGCTTTGGATATAATTATAGACCGCCTTAGGTCTCCAGGCCTTTTGCTCAACTCCATCGAGCTCAGTCTTAATCATGGCTAAACCTGAAAGAAAGCAAGCCTCCCTTGCCAGCTCTGCTCCCCTTCCATGGTCTGAGTGCCTGTCTTTAACGGCATTGGCCAATACAATCTCAGGCTGATACTTTCGGATCATCTTAATGACTTCCAGCTGATGCTCTTCATCGTTTTTGAAGAAGCCATCACGAAAACCAAGGTTCTCCCTTGCCGATAAACCCATGATCTTTGCAGAAGCAGCAGACTCCTCCATTCTGATTTCAGGCGTACCACGAGTACCCAGCTCACCTTTGGTGAAATCTACAATACCGGCCTTTTTACCTGATTGGATGGCTTTCACTAAGGTACCAGCACAAGAGAGTTCTACATCGTCCGGATGGGCGGCTAGGGCAAGAATATCAAGCTTCATAGGGATAAAATAAAAAGGAGATTATGCCATCTCCTTTTGTGATTCTGTTTCGAATTCTTTTTCTGCAAGGAATCTTTCTGCATCCAGTGCACCCATACAACCTGTACCGGCAGCAGTTACTGCCTGACGATAAACTCTGTCAGCAGCATCACCCGTTGCAAACACTCCTTCTACATTGGTTTTAGATGAGCCCGGCTGAACTTTCAAATACCCGGTTTCATCCATATCTAAGTATCCTTTAAAAATATCTGTATTGGGCTTATGACCGATTGCCACGAAGAATCCGCTTATTTCCAGCTCTCTGGTTTCATTGGTTTGATTGTTTAGCACTCTTACTCCCGTAACACCACTTTCATCACCCAAAATCTCTTCAGCTTCAGTATACCACAACACTTCAATATTGGCGGTATTCTTCACTCTTTCCTGCATAATGGTAGAAGCTCTCATCTCATCCCTTCTTACCAGTAGATATACTTTAGGACAAAGGTTGGCCAAGTAAGTCGCTTCTTCTGCAGCAGTGTCTCCACCACCTACAACAGCAACATTCTTACCTCGATAGAAGAAACCATCACACACCGCACAAGCAGATACACCTTTATTATTGTATGTCTTTTCAGATTCCAAGCCAAGGTATTTGGCACTGGCTCCGGTTGAGATAATAACAGATTCAGCGATCACTTCCTCTTTGTCGTCAACCCATACTTTATGAGGGTAGCCAGAGAAATCTACTTTAGTGACAACTCCATATCGAACTTGAGTTCCGAAGCGCTCTGCCTGTTTTTGTAAATCAATCATCATTTGCGGACCATTGATACCATCAGGATAACCGGGGAAGTTTTCCACATCATTGGTAGTTGTCAATTGCCCACCTGGCTCTCCACCAGTGTACAAAACAGGATTCAATCCGGCTCTTGACGCATAAATTGCAGCAGTATAACCTGCAGGACCAGAACCGATAATTAATACTTTAACTTTTTCAGTCGCCATCTACTTCTCAAATTTTGTCAAAACTAAACCATTAACACTTTTAAGCCAAAGAATTGTTCCTAATGTGAACAAACAAAAAAAGGTGCCTTTTGAGCACCTTCTGTATTTCTAATTCTAATAAGATTATCCCAAATATGGTTTCAAGGCTTTACTTCTTGAGGTATGACGTAACCTCCTGATAGCCTTTTCTTTAATCTGCCTAACACGCTCTCTTGTTAGGTTGAATTTCTCACCAATTTCTTCAAGAGTCATTGAGTGCTCACCGTTCAGTCCAAAGTACAATGTAATTACATCAGCTTCTCTTTGGGTAAGTGTTGAAAGTGCTCTTTGAACTTCTCTTCTTAGGGAGTCATTCATCAAACCGGTATCCGGTTTTTCTTCAGAGTCATTTTCTAACACGTCCAATAAGCTGTTTTCTTCACCTTGAACAAAAGGGGCATCCATAGATACGTGACGACCAGAAATCTTCATGGTGTCAACTACCTCATTGGTAGTTACTTCCAATACTTCGGCCAACTCATCTGGTGATGGCTCTCTCTCAAACTTCTGCTCCAATTCAGAGAAAGTTTTAGAGATTTTGTTCAACGAACCTACCCTGTTCAAAGGCAAACGAACAATTCTAGATTGCTCTGCCAATGCCTGAAGGATAGACTGTCTGATCCACCATACCGCATATGAGATGAACTTAAAACCACGAGTTTCGTCAAAACGCTGAGCCGCTTTGATCAAACCAAGGTTACCCTCATTGATCAAATCGCCCAGAGATAAACCCTGGTTTTGGTATTGTTTCGCTACTGACACTACGAATCTCAAGTTGGCTTTGGTCAATTTCTCCAAGGCCAACTGATCTCCCTCGCGAATCCTCTGAGCAAGTGTTACTTCCTCATCCGGAGTCAATAGGTCTACCTTACCGATTTCCTGTAAATATTTATCCAGAGATTGTGATTCTCTGTTAGTAATCTGCTTACTAATCTTAAGCTGTCTCATTCAATTAGATTGATTTTCCCTCTTAAACTTTTTGGAACAATCTATAAATTATGAAAAGTTCCAATTAAAACAACGCAGCGAATACTAATTCTGTTCAGTATTCTTTTCTGGTTTTGGTAAAAGAACTTTTCTTGACAACCTGAATTTGCCCGTTTTCTTATCGATTCCGATCAATTTCACAGTAATCTCTTCACCTACTTCCAACACGCCCTCCATTTTATCTAGACGTTCCCACTTGATCTCAGAAATGTGTAGCAAACCATCTTTACCAGGCATAAACTCAACGAATGCACCAAATGGCATAATAGACTTCACTTTTCCTTCATAAACTTCTCCTACTTCAGGAACAGCAACAATGTTCTTGATGCGTCTCACTGCAGCTTCCATGGCAGCTTTGTCAATAGCGAATACGCTAACAACTCCAGCGTCATTTACTTCTTCAATATTTACAGTGGCTCCAGTTTCTTTCTGAATTTCCTGAATTACTTTTCCACCAGGACCAATAACCGCACCAATCTGATCTTTAGGAATATTGAATTTCTCACTACGAGGAACATGAGGTTTGTAATCTTCTCTTGGCTCTGCAAGCGCTTGGTTCATGATACCAAGAATATGCTCTCTGCCTTGTTTGGCTTGATTTAGCGCCTCTTCAAGAATCTGATATGAAAGTCCGTCTACCTTAATATCCATCTGACATGCAGTGATACCATTGGCTGTACCAGTTACTTTAAAATCCATATCTCCCAGGTGATCCTCATCACCAAGAATGTCTGAAAGAATAGCATATTTGCCGGTCTCAGCATCCGAAATCATACCCATGGCAATACCAGACACAGGGCCTGAAATTTTTATTCCTGTATCCATCAAAGCCAATGAACCAGCACATACCGTAGCCATTGATGATGAACCATTTGATTCAAGGATATCAGATACCAAACGAATAGTATAAGGATTCACTTCATCTGCAGGTAAAACCTGCTTCAATGCTCTAAGAGCTAAGTTTCCGTGACCTACTTCTCTTCTACCAGGACCTCTGTTTGGTCTTACTTCACCCGTTGAAAAACCAGGGAAGTTGTAGTGAAGAATGAATTTATTGTAGCCAGACTCGGTAGCACCATCAATCATCTGCTCATCGAGCTTAGTACCCAAAGTACAAGAAGTCAATGATTGTGTCTCACCTCTGGTGAACACTGCTGATCCATGAGCTGAAGGCAAGTAATCTACATCACAGTCAATTGGTCTGATTTCAGTGAAATCTCTACCGTCCAATCTCTTTCTTTCGTCCAGAACAAAGTTTCTGGCCGCTTTCTTATGTAGTTTCTTGAAGTATTGGCTTAATAAGAAACCATCATATTCATGATCTTCAGGAAGTGACTCCATGAACTCATCTTTGATAGCCTTAACATCGCTACTTCTTACTGACTTATCTGCAGTTTGTTTAGAAACAGCAGCATAAAGTTTTGGATAAAGCTCAGACTCCATTTTGGCAAGCAAATCTGCGTCTGACTTTTCGTGACAATATTCTCTTTTTACAGTTGAGCCTACCTCTTCAGCTAGTTCAATCTGTGCCTGACATTGTACTTTGATGGCCTCGTGAGCAACTTTCATTGCTTCCAAAAGATCGGCTTCTGAAACTTCTTTCATCTCGCCTTCTACCATCATAATGTTGTCTTTGTCAGCAGCAACAATGATGTCCAATTCCGAAGCCTTAGTAGTTTCCTTATTAGGATTCACCAAGAACTCACCATTGTTCTTCACCACTCTAGCTTCTGAAATTGGTCCGTTGAAAGGAATATCAGAAACAGATAAAGCTGCTGATGCGGCCAATGCGGCCAATGAATCTGGCATTACGTTTTCATCGTGTGAGATCATTGAGATCATCACTTGAGTATCGGCATGATAATCATCTGGGAAAAGAGGTCGTAATGCCCTATCAACCAAGCGGCTGATCAATACCTCGTGATCTGAAAGTTTTCCTTCTCTTTTAAGAAAGCCTCCAGGAATTTTTCCTGAGCTGGCGAATTTCTCTTGGTAGTCTACTGAAAGAGGAAGGAAGTCTACGTCTTCTTTGGCATCCTGAGATGAAACTACAGTAGCAAGCAACATTGTGTCGCCCATTCTTACCACTACTGATCCGTCTGCCTGTTTTGCTAGTTTACCCGTTTCTATCGTTATTTCCGCGCCATCGGGCATTTTGATGGACTTTGTTACAATTTTCGACATATATAGTTTTTAAAATAAGAAAGCAGGAAGATACTACGTCCTGCGTTGGTATAGAAGGAAAAAAGGGAATTCAATAGAACTCCCTTCTCCTTTAAATTATTTTCTAAGATTCAATTCTTTGAGGATTGCTCTATATCTCTCGATCTCTGTGTTGTGCAGATAATCTAACAATCTTCTTCTCTTACCTACCATCTTCAAAAGACCCAATCTAGAAGAGTGATCTTTTTTATTTGACTTAAGGTGCTCTGTTAAGTGATTAATACGGTAGGTAAAAAGTGCAATTTGTGACTCAGCAGAACCTGTATCACTTTTTGACTTCAACCGACCATGATTCTCAAACAACTCTTGTTTCTTTTCGCTTGATAAATACATGCTTAGTTAAAATTTATAATAGTTATTAATAAAACAGCCGCAAAGGTATAGATATAACGGACAATTAACAAACTATGCCTGTTCTAATTGTGCTTTACTCTGCCGCTGAAATGGCTTTTTAATCTTATCCCACAGACCTAGGTAAATGTCTGGCTCAAACAGCCTTGCATCATTTCTAGCTTGCCTTAGGAAGAACAAGCCAAACGGAAGTAATATGGCATTAGAAATCCAGACAGCTATCGCTGGATCCATCACTCCTTCTTTCCCCCATTTGTCGCCCGTGGTGTTGAGTACATAATAAACCAGGAAGAAGATCACGGAGACAATCACAGGAAGCCCAAGGCCACCCTTTTTAATGATAGCACCGATTGGCGCGCCTATCAAGAACATAATCAAACAGGCCATTGAACGAGCTATCTGCTGGTTTTTGGTAACAATAAACTTTCGCTGATCACGCTGCTCATTTTCCAACGTAATCATTCTGCTATTCAAAATATTGCGGGTAGTTCTGGCATTGTTCGCCCCATGGTCAATTGCGCTGGTTATTTTCAAATTATCAGCATTGGAAGCGCTCTCTCCGTAGAAATAGTCATTCAACTTCTCAATGGCCGCATCCAACTCTTCTTCGGTATAAACCGGAGGAATACTATCTCGATATCTCCCTCTTGGGTTTGCAGCACCCTCTCGAGGCATTCTAGCCGTTATATTCTGACCACCCCGCGCCCCTCTGATTATGGGAGGTGGAGATTGAAGTACCGAACCTGATGATTCATCCTTCAGAGGATTTTCTGGTGAACCTTCTTTAACTGCGCTTTCAAGCTTTCCTTCTTCAGCCAATATCTCTTCCATTTGTTCAGGATCAGCTCCTTCAGGCATAATAAGCCTTGCCTCATTTTCAGACCTCTTAATAGAATCATAGTAATCCAGTGCAGTCAAAACCTCATCTGGAGCATTCAAGTCTTTCACAAAGTGATACCTAAAACCATTAGAGCCAACCTGCTTAAAAATTTGCTCCTGCTTGGCGTAAATATCTCGCTGCATAGAATCAATACCATCTATTAATTCTTGACGCGTTTGAACCAACCTACTTCTTCTGAAGAGCTTTTCATCCGTATCACCCATATCGAAAGAAGAAAGATCGAACCTGATGATACTTTTCGAGAAGTTGTCACGTATGAATCTACCTCCTCTGTCTTTCTCCTCCTTCAGATCACTCATGTCTTCCTCGTATCTTGTACCGCTGTAAAGCTCTAATGCTAGATACCTTTGATTCATGAAAGAGTACATTCGCCCAGAGTCTGCCAAAATCACTTTCTTGTTACCCTGAGATCTATCCTTTGTATGATCGTAGATGATGATGTTTTTCAATTGCTCATCACCAATCTTCTCATTCACTTTAATACTATAACCTGGGATACCATCGTAAAAAACGCCTTCCTTAATATCCAAAGCCGGTTTTTTAGTCCTCATATCCCACAATAGACTATAAGTCTTCAGGTTGGTACGCGGCACCAAAAGAGTATTGGAATAATAAGTGACACCGGTTAAGAAAAGAACGAATATGAAAATGGGTAGTAACGCCCGTACAAGGGAAATTCCTGAGCTTTTTACCGCTGTAAGTTCTGAATGCTCTCCTAGATTCCCGAAGGTCATAATGGAACTAAGGAGCACAGCTAATGGAAAGGCATCTGGAGAACTGGAAATGGAGAAATAAGTAATAAGCTCAGCAAAGACCGCAAAGCTCAACCCCTTACCCATAATCTGATCGAAATACTTGAGCAGGGTAACCAGGAGAAGAATAAAATCTACAACAATAAGAGTTAGCAAGAAAGGACCAATGAACGACCCAAAAACTAACTTATCAATTTTCTTCATGTACTCGATTTTGCCCTTCTGAGGCCACAAAGATCATGCCTTTGAACAGGAATTGCAAGCTTAGAGAAATACTAGCCGCCTATGATTTCTTTTAACGAATGAATCAGGTTTTCCCAGAGATCCTGTTGCTCCTCCTCATCATCTAAATCAGAATAGTCTGTGATTTGAATAAACACCGATTGGGTGAGGTCATTCACGTCCAACTTTAACTCTATATAAGTAGGATCATCTTCGTCTTCCTCTGTTTCAGGAAGAAACTCGAATTTTACAGAATGGTTAGTTCTCTGGGAAGCTTTTCTTGCCCTGTGTTCCTCTCCATCCCATAAAAATATGTAGACTTTATCCTCATTGATATTAACATCGTCAGCAAACCATTGCGCCAGACCACTTGCCGTGCTTAGGTAAGGGAACAGCATTTTTTGAGACGCATTCACCTCAAACTCTGTGACGAATTTAAACTTTCCCATAGGCCAAAAAATGAATCGAAGTAATATAGAACTTAATTACCACATGGACAAACAAAAAAAGTTAGCGAAGGGGTTGTGGAAATAAAGATTAGATAACTACATTTGCACCTCGATTTTGGGGAATGAGAACAACTCAAGAACCAAAATTCAGAATCTGGCGAGGTAGCTCAGTTGGTTAGAGC
>JABXIP010000066.1 GCA_013373005.1 Cytophagia bacterium
ATGGCGATGGCGACCAAGATCTCTATGTAACCAGCGGAGGCAGAGCCTTTAGCAAAATTTCTTCCGCCCTAATGGACCGACTCTACTTGAATGATGGAGCAGGGAATTTCACAAAATCGGCAGTGAGCCTACCTTTTACTAGTTACACCAGCAACAGTACGGTTTCCGCGGGAGACTTTGACGGAGATGGTGATGAAGACCTATTTATCGGAGAAAGATTCGATCCGTTCACCTATGGCGAATCTGGCAGAGCTTTCATTTTCCAAAACGATGGTAGCGGAAAATTCACTGATGTGACAAGTCAGGTTGCTCCTGACCTTTTGGAAATAGGAATGATTACTTCCTCCACATGGATGGATATGGACAAAGATGGTGACCTTGATCTTGTCATAGGTGGAGACTGGATGGCTGTTCAAATATTTGAAAACCAGAATGGAAAGTTTGTGAGATCAGATGGCTCAAGCTCTCTAAGAGGATGGTGGCATACCATAAGGGTTACAGATATTGATAATGATGGTGACCTGGATATTGTGGCTGGAAATCATGGAGAAAATACCTTCCTTAAACCGGGCACAAGAATGTATGTGAACGACTTCGACCAGAATGGAACCAAAGAGCAAATCTTCTGTGAGAAAATTGGTGATAAATACTACCCCCTTATTGACAAAGATGAGCTGATCAGGCAGATTCCTTCTCTCAAAAAACAATTAGTCTATTTTGAAGATTATGCCAACAAAAGCATTGACCAACTCTTTAGTAAAGAGGTATTGGCTGCCACAAAAGTGTTTGAAATAGACGAGAGAAGAACAGGCGTTTTCTATAATGATAACGGCCAGTTTAGCTTTAAAGCACTTCCAAAAGAGGCTCAATATTCTCCGGTCTATGCCATTGCGGTAGACGATCTGAATTCAGACAATAAACCGGATTTAATTCTTGGTGGAAATCAATATTTAGTAAAACCACAATTCGGGAGATATGATGCCCTAAAAGGCTTAATTTTATTTGGCTCAAATACTGGATTCAGCGGTAAGAAACTGGAATTTTTGAATATTGATGGCCAAATTAGACACATTAAAAAAACTGTGGTAAATGGGGAGGAAAAGTACCTCTTCATCATTAATAACGGACCTTTGTTGACCTATGAGAAGAAGGATTAGTGTACAGGTTTTCGGAGTTTTAGGCGCATTGTTTTTCCTTTATTCGTGCCAGACTTCAGAATATGCAAAACTAGAGAAGGCCGAACTGGCTAAAGGTGTCAGATACGACTCTCTCTTTCACGGAATTAAGTTTGGTACAAGTAAAGGTGACTTCTATCAAATCTGTTGGGATAAAAACAAGGAAGGAATTCTGAATGCCGGAGGGTATAAAAATTATATTCGCTATGAGTTAAAAGGAGATACTGCAGTTGCAGATCACATCATTATGTATTTTTATCCTGACTATGATACGGATGAAAACATCACAGGAATGGATGTAGAGTTTTTGTACAGCGGGTGGTCTCCTGGCAACAGTGTTTACTACTCCGATAAGCTGATGTCTGCTCTTAAAGACACATTAATGACATGGTACGGGGGCAACGAATTCCTGAAGCTTCCCAGCGAAGAAGAATTTGGAGAGGTATTGGTAAAAGTTGATGGAAATAGAAGAATTGCCATTAAACAGAAGGATGACCAAAGAGTACAAATGAAAATAGCCGACTTAACGGCCACTAAATAATTTTTTGATATGAAAAGGCTTACAAAGACAATACCCTGTCTATTTTTTGGACTTTTAATGGTAGGCTGTGGGAAGAATGAACCTAAGGATACCCTTTTTACAGAAATGGATACCCAAACAACGGGCTTCAGTTTCGAAAACAAACTGTCATACGACAGTGCTTTTAACATTTATACCTACCGTAACTTCTACAATGGTGGTGGTGTGTCTATAGGTGACATTAACAATGACGGTTTACCCGACATTTACATGACCGCCAACCAGTTGCCAAACAGGTTATTCCTGAACAAAGGCAACTTTCAATTCGAAGACATTTCAGAATCGGCAGGTATTTCAGGAAATAGAGCCTGGTCTACCGGAGTAACCATGGTAGATGTGAATGCAGATGGATTACTTGATATCTACGTCTGTAACTCGGGCGATGTAAAAGGTGATAACAAACAGAACGAGCTTTACATTAATCAAGGCGATCTGACTTTTGTTGAATCAGCTGCAGAATATGGCCTGGCCGACCCTGGCTATACCACACACGCCTCCTTCTTTGACTATGACAAGGATGGCGATTTGGATGTTTACATTCTCAATAACTCCTATCAGGCCATCGGTAGCTTCGACTTAAGAAGAAATGAGAGGCCTAAAAGAGATGTGCTGGGTGGTGATAAACTGATGGAAAACCGAGACGGAAAGTTCTATGACATCAGTGAAGAAGCGGGCATCTATGGCTCCGTGATTGGCTTTGGCTTGGGTGTGACTGTTGGCGATGTAAACGGTGACTCTTGGGACGACATCTATGTTTCTAACGACTTCTTCGAAAGAGACTATCTCTACCTCAATCAGAAGAATGGTACCTTCTCCGAAGTGCTGACTGAAAAAATGAACTCCATTAGTGGTGCCTCAATGGGTGCCGATATGGCCGACATCAACAATGATGGTAGCAATGACCTCTTCGTGACCGAAATGCTTCCAAACGATTATGAAAGACTTAAGTCGGTCACCACTTTTGAAGACTGGAACCGCTATCAATACGGTTTGAATAATGGCTACTATCATCAGTTTACTCGAAACACTTTCCAAATCAACAACGGCAGTAACTTCTCAGAAATGAGCCGCATGGCCGGTGTAGAAGCTACCGACTGGAGCTGGGGAGCACTCATTTTCGATATGGATAATGATGGCTACAAAGACCTCTTCGTAGCCAATGGAATTTATCAGGATTTGACCGATCAGGATTATCTTCAGTATGCTTCAAGTGAAGAGATCATGACCTCCTTAGTCACCAAAAATGGGGTAGACTATAAAAGCCTGATCGATATTATTCCTTCCAACCCACTGAAAAACTTTGCTTACAGAAACCAGAACGGTGTGGAATTCCAAGACGTAACCGAAGACTACGGATTGGCCACTCCAAGTTTCTCAAACGGTGCGGCCTATGCCGACCTAGACAATGATGGTGACCTGGATTTGGTAGTGAACAATGTGAATATGCCTTCCTTCTTGTACAGAAATAACGCTGAGAAGAATGCTAACAACAATTACATTGCCTTTACTCTTAAAGGAGAGGGTCAAAATACATTAGCGATTGGCTCAAAAATTTGGGTAGAGTCTGGTGAAAACAAATATTATATAGAACAGCAACCAACCCGAGGCTTCCAGTCTAGCATAGACCCAAGACCTTTCGTTGGACTTAGTTCTTCAGATAAAGTAAACATCAAGGTGGTCTGGCCATCAGGCAAAATCACAGAGATGAAGGGAGTAGATCCGAACCAAAGACTAACTCTATCTGAAGCAGATGCTTCAAAGCTGAATCCTGACCTTAGCAGCAACGCTAACCAGGCAATATTTACGCAAGAAGCTATTCAGCTTCCTTTCCAGCATCAGGAAAACAACTTTGTAGACTTCGATGTGGACCGTTCACTTTTCCTTATGAAAAGTACGCTAGGGCCTAAAGTTTCTAAAGGCGACCTGAACGGTGATGGTATGGTAGACATTTTGGTGGGAGGAAGCCGTGATCAGGCAACAAGCATATTGCTAGGCACAAAGAACGGCTTTGAGGTAACACATCCTGAAGCTTTTGATAGAGCTGCCATTTCTGAAGACATGGAAAGTGTACTTTTCGATGCAGACAACGATGGTGATTTAGACATCTACATCTGTAGCGGAAGTATTGAATACTCTTCAAGTTCATCGGCTTTTGAAGACAGACTTTATTTCAATGATGGAAAAGGAAACTTCACCAAGTCGAATCAATTGCTGCCGAGCCAAACGCGCTATGTAAGTTCATCCACTGTTTCTGCAGCCGATTTTGATGGTGATGGAGATATTGACCTATTCGTAGGTGAAGGCAGCAAACCGATGCAACAGGGTGTTCCAGGAGACGGTTTCTTATTGGCCAATGATGGAAAAGGAAACTTCACTGATGTGACAGCAAACTATGCCCCTGAATTAAAGTCACTTGGAATGATTACCGGAAGCACCTTTACAGATGTAAATGGCGATGGTAAACTAGACTTGGTTGTAGTGGGTGAATACATGGGCGTTGAAATGTTCATCAACAATGGCAGCAAACTTACCCGAAGTACTCCTGAAACCCTGGCAAAAATTACCGGATGGTGGAATGTGATTCACGCGGTGGACATTGACGGTGATGGTGATATGGATTTTGTGGCAGGAAACCACGGGCTCAATAGCCGCTTCAAAGCCTCTGAAAATGAGCCAATTGCTCTCTTTGTGAAAGATTTTGATAGCAACGGAACCTTGGATCCAATCCTGGCCAAATACATGGCCGATGGCAAAGCTTATCCATACGGATTAAGACACAACCTGATTGACCAAATTAAAGGGCTGAAAAAGGTGCTTCCTGATTATACTTCCTTCAAAGAAATGAGCATCAGAGATATTTTCAATGCGCAGCAAATGCAAGACGTTCTGGAAATAAAAGCTACTCAACTGAGTTCTGTGGTCATCATCAATAATGGCAATATGCAATTTGAAGTGCGCGAGTTACCAAGTCAGGCACAGGTAAGCCCTATCTACGCCATTGCCTCTGGAGATTTTGACCATGATGGCGACATCGACATTATTCTTGGTGGTAACCTATATGCAGTGAAACCTGAGGTTGGAAGATATGATGCCAGCTACGGTACCTTCCTCAAAAACGATGGACAAGGAAACTTTGTAGTGGCTAAGCCTGCAGACGGGTTCTTCGTTCAGGGCGAAGTAAGAGACTTTGCAGTGTTTGACAACTTTGTGATTGTTGCTAGAAACAATGATGAATTGGTAAAACTGAGTTACTAGATAGCATCTGTTTCTTCACAATTAAAGCGAAAGACTCTTGGAACAAAAATTCCCAAATTTTAGAAAAGGCATAAAGGCCAATTGGCTGAAGGCTACGGCTCTCGGCTTATTGATCTTTTCCTGCACTCCGGAGGATAAAACCCCCGCTCTTTTCCAAAGAATAGATGCTCAGGCCTCTGGCATAGACTTTGAAAACACCCTTGATGAAACCGATGATTTCAATATCATTGAGTACCTCTATTACTACAATGGAGGTGGTGTGGCTGCTGGTGATATCAACAATGATGGCTTGATTGACCTCTACTTCACAGCGAATCAAGAACCAAACAAACTCTACTTGAACAAGGGAGGTTTTAAGTTTGAAGATATTACTGATAAATCAGGCATACAGGAAGAAGGAACCTGGTCTACTGGCGCTGTGATGGCCGATGTAAACGGTGATGGTTACCTGGATATTTACCTCTGCCAGGTTGGTGATTACAAAGAAGCCAAGGGTAGAAACCAGCTTTTCATCAACAATCAAGACGGCACTTTCACTGAAAAGGCCAAAGAATATGGTCTCGATTTTGTCGGCTTTTCTACTCAGGCTGCCTTTTTCGACTATGATAATGATGGAGATCTGGACATGTACCTGCTCAATCATTCCATCAAAAACCCTGAGGTATTTTTACCAATCACAGAGCGCTCTGAAAACACTCCGGGTGGAGACAAAATTTACCAGAGTCAGTTAGCTCAGGGCGAACAAAAATTCATTGACGTAACTGAAGAAACCGGAATCTATTCCAGCACTTTAGGTTTTGGCCTTGGACTGGCCATCAGTGATATCAACAAAGATGGCTGGCAAGATATCTATGTTTCCAATGACTTTACTGAGAACGACTACCTCTATATCAATCAGCAGGATGGTACTTTCAAAGAGCAGCTGGAATCGCACATTCAGCATACCAGCCGCTTCTCTATGGGCAACTTTGTGGCAGATATCAACAACGACTCGGAGGTAGACATATTCACTACAGACATGCTTCCGGGCGATCCTGAAATATGGAAGAAATCGGTGGGAGAAGACAAAATTGAAGTTTACCGAATCAAAGAACAGTTCGGCTACGGTCCACAGTATGTAAGAAATACCATGCAGATGAATCTTGGAAATGGCATGTTCTCAGACATCAGCCTTTTCTCAGACAACTTTGCAACAGATTGGAGCTGGTCGCCATTGATCTTTGATATGGACAACGATGGACTACAGGACATGCACATCACCAATGGAATTTACAAGCGCCCGAATGATCTGGACTTTGTGAATTACATGAACAGCAACCCTGGCGCCATGGAAGATGAAGATTTGGAGAAAGCCAGAATCAATTCTTTGCCTACTTTGAAGATTCCAAACTATGCCGGATTGAACCAGGGTGGTGGTCAGTTCAAAGGCAGCATTGAAGGTATGAAACTGGGTTTTGAAGAACCCTCCTACTCCAATGGCTCCACCTATGCAGACTTAGACAATGATGGTGATCTCGATCTTGTAATCAATAACCTGGAGCAAGAAGTCTTCCTTTATGAAAACCAGTCTGGAAAAGACAATGCTTATCTGAATGTTCGGTTCAAGGGCTCTGAATTCAACACTTTTGGTATTGGCGCCAAAGTATACGTAACCTCCTACGAGTCTACCTTCTTCAGGGAAAACCAAAATTCCCGAGGCTTTCAATCGGCCACCGCACCAGAAGTGCACTTTGGTTTAGGTAAAACCGCTGGCCCTGTAGGCTTGAGGGTGGTTTGGCCTGATGGAAAAATTCAAAACATAGAAGAACAGGCTGTCAACCAGACCATCGTTTTAGAATATGCCAATGCTGAAGCATCGCAAATACCTTCCAACCTTCGGTTGACCATACCACATATTTCTGTGGCCGAATGGAATGTCGATTTCAAACACAGAGAGGACGAATTCAATGATCACCTCAGAGAATACCTTCTACCTAGAAAATACAGTCATGAAGGCCCGGCTATGGCCGTTGGCGATGTCAACGGAGATGGCCTAGACGATATTTACTTTGGTGGCGCCAAAGATCAACCTGGAGAGCTGTGGATTCAGGAGAATAATGGAAAGTTTAAACGACAAATTGCTCGTGTTTTTGAGCAATTACAACGAGCAGAAGATATTGAAGCCCGCTTCTTTGATGCCGATGGCGACTCTGATCTGGACCTTTATATTGCCAGTGGAGGAAACGAACAAGCTGCAGGCATGCTATTCAACTACGATAGGCTTTATCTAAATGATGGAAAAGGCAACTTCAGCTTTTCTCCGGGCAGTTTAACTCAGGTAGGCTCTATTGGTAGCAGCCTGGCGGTGGCAGATTTTGATGGTGATTCAGATCTGGATGTATTTGTTGCCTCCAATATTGTACCCGGATCTTATGGCACTGACCCACAGCAATTCCTACTCATCAACGATGGCCGTGGGTTCTATCAAAACCAAACGCAAGCCAGAATTCAGGGATTTGAAACCCTGGGTATGCTCAATGCAGCAGAAACTATAGACTTTGATGGAGATGGTGATATGGACCTTATTGTTGCTGGTGAATGGACCGGAATACAGCTGCTTCAAAATGATGGAAGAGGAGTTTTTCAAAAAGTTGAAAATGAACTCTCAAGTACACATGGCTGGTGGTATAGTCTGGAAATTGTTGACATCAATAAAGATGGGCTACCAGATATTGTTGCCGGAAACCTTGGTTTGAATAGCAAGCTCAAAGCTTCAAAAGAGGAACCTGTTACTTTGTACTTAGGCGATTTGGATGGAAATGATCAAATCGACCCCTTGATTTTCCATTATCAGCAGGGTAAAGAAACGCCTTTTGCTTCGCGCGATGACTTAATGAAGCAGGTTTCCAAAATCAAAAAATATCATTCAAACTATCAAGAGTATGCGCAAAACTCAGGTCCGGACGTAATTCTTGGCGATGGTTATGAAAGCTTCCCAAGAAAGACGGCCAATGAATTCAGGTCTCATGTTTTCATCAACAAAGGAAATGGAAATTTCCAAGCCATGGCCTTGCCTGAAGTAGCTCAGCTGAGTCCTGTCATGGACATAGTTTCTGATGACTTCAACGATGATGGCCATATTGACCTACTTCTTTTTGGTAACAATTACGGTTTCAGGACTGACTTCGGAAGAGCAGATGCTAAACCCATTACACTACTTTTCGGCAATGGTGACGGCAGCTTCAAACCTACTGATGACCATATTTTGAACACGAGAGAGACTTGGGGAGAGTACAGAGGGGCACAAAAAATCAATATCGGAGGTGAAGCATATGTACTCGCTGTCCGAAATAACGATTTCATAACCCTCTTAAAACTGAATACCAACCAGTAACAGATTTCCGGGCTAAGTCTTTGAGTTTTTGTTAGATATTGATGAATATACAGGTTCAACCTATCTAAACTAATGCTAAAACGTACCTTATCATTGCTGTTGGCTGTACTGCTTATTGCCAGTTGCAAGCCTTCTCAATATAATTTTACAAGCAAAGACATAGCCGCAGCGCAAAAACTTTATGGTTTTGATTTCGAAGAACCTGAAATCGACAGCATGTACAATTATCTGGGCAGAAATAAGGCCGGATATGACAACCTCAGAGAATACAAGGTAGACAACGAAACGTTTCCTGCCCTTACCTTCGATCCACATCCTTCTGGCTTTGTAATACCAACAGGCAAGCAAGAGATCTTTCAGGCTTCCATTCCAACAGATGTAGAACTACCAGCAACAGATGAGGAGATCGCCTTCTTGAATATTCCTCAGTTGGCCTCACTTATTAAAAGCAGAAAAATTACATCAGAAAGGCTGACCAATATTTATTTGGCAAGAATCGAGAAGTTCGATGGCCAGTTAGAGGCGGTGATTACCGTAACCCGTGCAATGGCTCTTGAACAAGCCAAAAAAGCCGATACTGAAATTGCTTCAGGCAACTACAGGGGCATTTTGCATGGTATTCCTTATGGAGTAAAAGACTTAATGGCCGTTAAGGGCTACCCTACCACCTGGGGTGCCGAACCATACAGAAA